>NZ_JACDUV010000004.1:0-296635 GCF_013761015.1 Anoxybacillus ayderensis | reverse complement strand
TACCAAAAACAGCAGGGGTGGCAAGCTTTTTTTGTCGAGAACCGCATAAAATCAGCAAAAACTTAGGGTATGTCTTTAAAACTTTTGACAATACCAAATGTAGTAAGGGGGGATAAGAATGATTCGCGCTATTTTGCACGGGGTCATAACAATTTTTATAAGCGCCATCATATGCAGTTTTATATTTGCGCTTTTATTGAAGCTGACAAGTTATGATGAAACGTCATTGCAATGGGTCATGCACGGTGTCGCATTTTTATCATTATTTTTCGGTGGGTTTATTGCAGGTGGAAAAGGGAAAGAACGCGGCTGGATGCTTGGTGGAGCAACGGGTGTCATCTTTACAACTATCATTTTTTTATTTCAATTTCTCGGAATGGACCAAACGTTTTCGATTGAACAGTGGGGATACCACGTCGGTTTTCTTATCACAGCCATGATCGGTGGCATCATTGGTGTCAATGTCGCCACATCTCGTTCACGAAGCGCATAAAAATAAGACAGGCAGCAACCTGTCTTATTTTTCATTCACGACTTCACGAACGGCCGCACGGTCGTATGTAAGCCGCGAACCGTCACCCGCGCGAATGACGACCGTATTTTCATCGAGCGAATCGATGATGCCGTGCAATCCGCCAATCGTAATGACTTTATCTCCTTTTTGCAAGTTCGCCTGCATTTGTTGAACAGCTTTTTGGCGTTTTTGTTGCGGGCGAATGAGCAAAAAGTAAAAAATCGCAAAGAATAAAATAAGCGGTAGTAAGCTTGCTAACGTTTCCATATTTTCACCCCTTTCTAAAAGTTTTTTGCATTCGGTCCATGAAAGCCGTATTGTTCAAAAAACTGCTCGCGGAAATCACCGAGACGATCTTCCCGAATCGCTTGTCGAACTTGCTCCATTAATTTTATCAAAAAGTAGACGTTATGGTAAGACGTAAGACGAATACCAAACGTTTCATCACATTTAATTAAATGGCGAATGTACGCACGCGTGTAATTTCGGCACGTATAACAGTCACAGTTCGGGTCAAGCGGTGAAAAATCGCGCGCATATTTTGCATTTTTAATGACGACGCGACCTTGACTTGTCATGACCGTTCCGTTGCGGCCGATGCGCGTCGGCAATACGCAATCAAACATGTCAATGCCGCGGATCGCCCCGTCAATGAGCGAATCTGGTGAACCGACACCCATTAAATAACGCGGCTTATTCGCTGGCAATAACGGCGTTGTAAATTCTAATACGCGGTTCATCACATCTTTCGGCTCGCCGACAGACAAGCCACCGACCGCATATCCTGGAAAATCGAGCGACACTAAATCTTGCGCACTTTGTTTGCGTAAATCTTCAAACTCTCCGCCTTGCACGATGCCAAATAAACCTTGCTCATTCGGTCGCTGATGCGCTTTTAAACATCGCTCTGCCCATCGGCTTGTCCGTTCGACAGATTGCTTCATATACTCATACGTGGCAGGATACGGTGGACATTCATCAAACGCCATCATAATATCAGACCCGAGCGCATTTTGAATTTCCATCGCTTTTTCTGGCGATAAAAATAATTTATCACCATTTAAATGATTTCGGAAATATACGCCTTCTTCTTCAATGCGACGAAACTCGCTTAAACTAAACACTTGGAACCCGCCAGAATCCGTTAAAATTCCGCGATCCCAATTCATAAATGAATGAAGACCGCCCGCTTCTTTGACGATGTCATGTCCTGGTCGAAGCCATAAATGATATGTGTTGCTTAAAATGACGCCCGCTCCCATTTCTTTTAATTCTTCAGGCGAAAGCGTCTTTACTGTCGCAAGTGTACCGACAGGCATAAACATCGGTGTTTCAAACGACCCGTGTGGCGTATGAAGAATACCGAGACGCGCCCCTGTTTGTTTACATGTTTTAATTAGTTCGTAACGAATTGGTGTCACGTATAGTCCCCTTTCTCAACTTATATAATAAGCATTGCATCGCCGAAGCTAAAAAATCGGTAACGCTCTTTCACCGCTTCTTCGTAAGCTCGCAACACATGCTCCCGACCAGCTAGCGCGCTCACGAGCATAATGAGCGTTGACTTTGGTAAATGGAAATTTGTAATCATTCCATTAATCGCTCGAAACGTATAGCCAGGATAAATAAAAATATCCGTCCAACCGCTTTCAGCAACAAATGTGCCATCGTGACGAGAGGCGATCGTTTCGAGCGTGCGTGTCGATGTCGTCCCAACGGCAATGATGCGCCCTCCTTTTGCTTTGACATCGTTTAGCAAATTCGCTGTCTCCTCTGTCATTTGATAAAACTCGGCATGCATATCATGTTCTTCAATATGTTCTACGTTCACAGGGCGAAACGTACCTAAACCGACATGCAACGTAATAAAGGCAAGATGCACTCCTTTTTTTTGCACATCTTCAAGAAGTTGTTCTGTAAAATGTAACCCAGCCGTCGGTGCTGCAGCTGATCCAGCTTCGCGAGCATAGACGGTTTGATATCGCTCTCGGTCATCGAGCTGTGCTTTAATGTATGGCGGAAGCGGCATTTCGCCAAGCGACTCAAGTACTTCAAGAAAAATGCCATCATATGAAAACGAAAGAATGCGCCCACCGTGCTCTAGCTCAGCTACACATTCCGCGCGTAAACGTCCATCACCGAACGAAAGCGTCGTTCCGACTTTCACACGTTTAGCGGGCTTAACAAGCGTTTCCCATTGATCTCCATCAAGCTGTTTTAATAAAAGCACTTCAATGTGCGCCCCTGTTCCTTCTTTTTCTCCATACAATCGCGCTGGCAATACGCGCGTATCGTTTAAAACGAGGCAGTCCCCTTCTTTCAAGTACGATAAAATGGAACGAAACGTTGGTTCATGAGTCACTTCTCCTGTTTGTTTATGAAGTACCATCAGACGTGATGCTTCACGATTTGGCAATGGGGTTTGCGCAATGAGCTCTTCTGGTAAATAAAAATCAAATAAATCTACTTTCATGTCCACGTCCCTTTCTTTATTTCATTAACGAAAACGACCAAGCATATAAAAAATAAGCGATAAAACGACGCTTAAAAGAATTGACGTCATAATCGGAAAATAAAATGTGGCATTTTCTTTTTTAATAACGATATCTCCAGGTAAACGACCAAGCTTAATAAATTGCATCAAAAAACCGACAATAATGAGAACAACACCAAGAAGCATAATTGTTTTTGGCACATTCATCATCGTGGCACCTCCAAACCGAAATGGTTGTACGCAAGCGGCGTAACGATTCGCCCGCGCGGTGTTCGCTGTAAAAAGCCGATTTGTAGCAAATACGGTTCATATACATCTTCAATCGTTTGCGCTTCTTCCCCAATCGTTGCAGCAATCGTTTCTAATCCGACTGGTCCACCTCGGAATTTTTCCATCATGCTTTTTAATAGTTTATGGTCCAAATGGTCTAATCCTAAACGGTCAACTTGCAATTGTTCTAGCGCTTCATTCGCTAAAATAAACGTAATCGTTCCATTCCCGCGCACTTGAGCAAAATCGCGCACGCGGCGCAACAATCGGTTGGCGATGCGCGGTGTGCCACGCGAACGACGCGCAATTTCAAACGCTGCTTCTTCTTCGATTTCGACAGCAAAAATGTGGGCGGTTCGCTTCACAATATGAGCGAGCTCTTCAGGGGTATAATATTCTAAACGGCTTAATACACCGAAACGGTCGCGAAGCGGGGCAGAGAGAGCTCCGGATCTTGTTGTTGCTCCTACGAGCGTAAATGGCGGCAAATCGAGGCGGACAGAACGGGCAGACGGTCCTTTGCCGATGACGATATCTAAACAAAAGTCTTCCATTGCCGGATACAACACTTCTTCCACTGCTCGTGGCAAGCGATGTATTTCATCAATGAATAGGACATCACCCGGTTCAAGCGTCGTTAAAATTGCCGCCAAGTCCCCCGGACGCTCAATCGCTGGTCCAGCTGTCGTGCGCAATTGAACGCCCATCTCGTTGGCAATAATGGCGGCCAGCGTCGTTTTTCCAAGCCCTGGTGGTCCATATAACAATACGTGATCAAGCGTCTCTCCCCGCATTTTCGCCGCTTCAATAAATACAGTTAAGTTTTCCTTTACTTTTTGTTGCCCGATATATTCTCGCAACTGCTTTGGGCGAAGACTGTATTCAAGCGAGGCATCGTCGTAATCGGCCGCGCTTGAAATGAGACGCTCTTCCATCATGCATCCTCCCTTACTTTAATAGTTTTTGTAAAGCGAGCTTAATATATCCTTCTGTCGATAACTGCTCTTGTTTTAATATAGGCACCACTTTTTGAATTTCTTTCTCAGCATAACCGAGCGCCTTCAACGCTTCAAGCGCTTCAGAAAGCGGGTTCGTTTCTTCCATCGGCTCCGTAAATAAATTCGGAAAAGCGTCTGGGACAACTGCTTGCAATTTTCCTTTTAAATCTAAAATCATTTGTCGTGCTGTTTTCTTTCCTACTCCTGGAAACTTACATAAAAACTTATCATCTTCCGCTTCGATCGCTTCCACAAGCTGTTCAAGTTGACCAGCCGCTAAAATGGCAAGCGCCCCTTTTGGTCCAATGCCTGACACTTGTAATAATTTAGAAAATAACGATCGCTCTTGGCGCGTATGAAACCCATAAAGGGCGAGGACATCTTCACGCACATACTGATATGTATATACAACGATTTGTTGTTGTTTATTCATTTGGAACGAAAACGGATTAGGGGTAAAAACTTGATAGCCTATTCCGTTATTTTCAATAACAATATATTCCGGACAAACGTAATCCACATAGCCACGAATAAATTCAATCAAAGCCCCGTCCTCCTTTTCTCACGCCTCTCATTTTAGCATAAGATGAGGAAAGCGGAAAGCGCAAGTCACTCATAAAAAAAGTCCGCTGTTATGCGCGGACTCATTTTCCGAATGGCTCATACGCTTCAATGACGCGTTCAAAATTTCTTTTCGAGCGAACAGAAATACCTTTTTTCAGCTTTTCTCGTTCGTGACTTTCGAGTTTTTTTACATCAATTTGAAAAAACGACTGAATGACGCGAGATGACTCACCTGGTTTTCCTTCAAAAATAGAAAGCGTGCCATCTTCAGTAAGACCGAAATACCCTGCTTTCGTTAATGGCGAAAGGTCATCAACGTAACGTTGGAAAACAATTTGTTCGTCATCCATATTGATAAGCTGCCAATCTTTATATTTGTTCCAAATGTCTTTCATCGATATCACTGTTTCTTCCCTTATTTCCTCGCTCACCTCTCCATCCATATATACCGTTTCTAAAATGACTGTCATCTGTACAGGAGATGTGTGTTGTGTCAAAAATAAACTAAGGCATAGTGTAAGTACAATATTCATCATTCTCACCTCATTCATATGTTGACCATTTTCGCCAAAAATAAACGGTCTTGCCATCGCAAGACCGTTATTCTAACATCGATTCATCTAAATTGTGGTAAATTTCTTGCACATCATCATCATCTTCAAGCATATCGATAAGCTTTAACATTTTCGTTAAATCGTCGCCTGTTAATGTCGTGTACGTTTGCGGAATCATTGTGATTTCAGCCGTCGCAAACGTAAACCCTTGCGCAGCTAACGTATTTTTTACTTGCTCAAACTGTTCAGGGGATGTGTAAATTTCAAACGAATCTTCCGTCGTTTCCATTTCATCCGCCCCTGCCTCGATCGCCTGTAACAACATGTCATCTTCATCGATGTTCAAATCTTCACGAGCGATGACAATGAGACCTTTTCGATCAAATAAATACGACACGCATCCTGTTTCCCCTAAGTTTCCGCCGTTTTTCGAAAACGCGACACGAACGTTAGATGCGGTACGGTTTTTATTATCTGTTAAACAAATGACCATGACCGCTACGCCACCCGGTCCATATCCTTCATAACGAATTTCTTCGTAATGTGTATGTTCTTGGTTGCCTGTTGCTTTTTTAATCGCACGTTCAATATTTTCATTCGGCATGTTCGCTGATTTTGCTTTTTCAATCGCAAGACGCAACGTAGCGTTTGTCGTCGGATCGCCTCCGCCCATTTTAGCAGCTACATAAATTTCTTTTGCAAGCTTCATAAACAATTTTCCGCGTTTCGCATCTTGTGCATTTTTACGCCGTTGAATATTTTTCCACTTGGAATGTCCTGCCATTCGGATCCCCTCTCATATGTGAAAAATGTCCATAAAAACTATACCAAAAATAAATAAAAAAGAACAGGGGCTCACCCCTGTTCATTACCCACGATTCATAAATGGACGTTCCATCATATCACCCATGTCATTAAATATGTCGCGAATATCACGCTCTAGTTGATCCATTGGACCACCGTCGCGAATATCGTTATCGAGCGTGCGGATGCGGTTATACATGCTTTCATTTGCCACAACGCGAACTGTTTTCCCCGCTGTATATGGGGCGATCGCCTGCCGAACGAGACGCTCAATGCGCGTTGTATTTTTCTCTGTCGTCGATACAGCAACGACGACACGATCTCCTGAGACAACGGCACGTGCATCTTTTACGTTGGCAACGTTCGCTGCACGTTTTGCAATTTTTTCAGCTAACGCCCCGTTATAGTTACGGTAATACGATGGGCGTGTTCGTTCATCCATCGCATTCAAATGTCCATGATAGTTGCGATCGGCACGACTAAAATTGCGATCGACTTGCGGTGTTCGCGTCGTTCGATCCATGCCCCGATCAAGCATTTCTGTAATCGGTCCGTCATTATCGCGCACTTGACGAACGTTTCCGTTTAAACGTTCCGTCCCGTAACGACCGTATTGAAAGCCGGTCATATCATTTTCATTCGAGTAATATCCGATCGGACGTGTACGATCGGTATAACGTGTATCAAACGCTTGGTTATTACAAGCTGCTAATCCACTAAGCACAATGACTGCACCGAGAGCGACGATTCGTTTCCGCAAAGGAAAAACCCCCTTTTTGCTTTTGTAGACGATCGGCCTACATCATTAGCTTGATGCAAAAAAGGGGGTTTTATCGCTGTTAAAATTTTGGCGGAGCGATCGCTAATTGCCGTTTATGGTGGGAACGTTCATGAAGCCGCTCAATAATCTCACGGTCTCGTTCTGGAACGGGCTCACCTTTTAAATATTTGTCAATTATATCGTACGTTGTTCCCATTTCGTTTTCGTCTGTTTGTCCTTCCCAAAGACCTGCGCTTGGCGCTTTTGTAATAATTTCTTCAGGTACACCGAGAATGCGTGCCATTTCGCGCACTTCGCCTTTTGTGAAATGAACGAGTGGCACTAAATCGACGCCACCGTCACCGTATTTTGTAAAATACCCCGTATGCCATTCCGCCGCATTATCCGTTCCGACAACAAGATAACCGTAATTGTTCGCCACAGCATACAACGTCGTCATGCGCAAGCGCGCACGTGTATTTGCGTCGCCAAGGCGAGCTGCTTGCTCGTTCCATTGCCCTTTTTCTTTTAATTGCTTTTCAATTTCCCCAAATAGTACGCGATGCGTTTCTGTTAAGTCAATGACATGGTAATCAATCCCACAACTTTGGACAACTTTTAATGCGTCTTCTTTATCTTTCGGATTGCTTTTACATGGCATAATTAGCCCTAACGAGTTGTTAGGAAACGCTCGTTTAATTAAATGGGCAACGACAGCAGAATCGATTCCGCCACTAATGCCGACGATCGCTCCATTCATTCCAGCTTCTTGTACTCGTTCACGAAGCCATGTAATTAGTTTTTCAACTTTTTGTTCCATATATGTACATCCCTTTCTCTTTTACATCATCATGTTCATTTTATCACACAAAAAGCAAAAAGAAAAAGAGGCGACATTATTGCCCCTCTTCTTCCTCGCGATAAGGAACAGAAAAATACGGATTTATATACGGTTGCCCCGGCCATCCTTGTTGCCATCCGTACGGACCATACGGCATAGCTTGTGGCATATACATTGGCTGTTGCATCATTGGCACGTTTTCACCATACATTTGTTGTGGATACGGTGCTTGTTGCGGTTGCTGTGAATATTCCCCTACACCTGTTGGCATTTGCGGCATCATCGGTTGCGACTGTTGAGCATATTCACCTGTTGGCATTTGTGGCATATATGGTTTCGGTTGTAACTGCTCACCGCATCCGCAATCATCGTTATTCATCGCCCCCTGTGGATACGTCCATGGCATAACAGGATACATCGGTGGGAACCATGGATAAAAACCGTATCCCGGCATAATCGGCGAAATAGGAACGCACGGCATTGGCATCGGCACAGGCATTGGAACAGGCTGCGGCTGCATCGGTTGTTGTGGTTGTTCTTCCATGACTGGCGCCTGTGTCGTTGGAATCGGTGGAATGTCTGGAAACGGTGGCATTGGTATCTCTTCTTCAGGTTCCATCATATTTGGCATAATATTTGGTGGCTTCGGCGGTAAAAGCGGCGTTTCTTGTTTCGGTTGTTCTTTTTTCTCTTGTTCTTTTGCAATTGGAATTTCTTTTGCAATTGGTTCAACATTCACCGGCTGTTGCAACTGTTGTTCCTTTTTGTTTACGTGAATGTCGACATCAACAGAAATATTTTGTGTTTCTTTTTTGACAGGTTTTACTGGAGCTACTGGCGTCGGTACTTTAATTTTCATACCTGGCATAATGTAGTTTGGATCACTTAAATGAGCATTCATTTTTTTTAACTCTTCAAAATCAACCCCATATTTTTGCGCAATTTTCCAAAGGGTATCTCCTTTTTGAACGATATGAATTTTCACGTGTTTCCCCCTCCTATACTCAGACGTGACGTGTATGTCATGTTCAGCTTGTCGCTACTAGGCTTCAACATAACTTATGAACGGAAAGCTTTTTTTATGATAAAAATAAAAAAGACCGGCAAAAAAATGCCGATCCGTTTATGCTCGCGCTAACATGCGCTCAAGCGCTAACATCGCTCCTTCAGCTACATCTTTCGGAACAGTAATGCGATTGACAACTTTCCCTTCAAGCAAAGATTCAAGCGCCCAAAGCAAATGTGGTAAATCAATGCGATTCATCGTTAAACATGGACACATATACGGGTTTAACGATACAATTTCTTTATCTGGATGTTGCTGAATAATCCGATTAACTAAATTCATTTCTGTTCCGATTGCCCATTTACTTCCTGACGGTGCTTGAGCGATCGTTTCAATAATATATTTTGTTGAACCTGCATCATCTGCTTGTTGAACAACTTCCCAGCTACATTCTGGATGAACAATAATTTTCATATCCGGCTTTGTTTTTCGAATATGTTCAATATGTTTTACTGTAAAATTTTCATGGACAGAACAATGTCCTTTCCATAAAATCACTTTAATTTGCTGAACGTCACCGTCGTATTGAAGTGTATTTGACGCTGGATCCCATACAGCCATTTGTTCAAGTGGAACGCCAAGATCGTAAGCTGTATTTCTTCCTAAATGTTGATCAGGCAAAAAGAAAATGCGTTCCTTTTGTGTAAACGCCCAAGCGACCATTTTTTTCGCGTTTGATGATGTCACCGTCGCTCCGCCGTGTAAGCCGACAAACGCTTTAATCGCAGCGGTCGAGTTAACATACGTTAACGGTAAAATCGTATCTCCAAACATTTGTTGTAATATTGGCCATGCTCGCTCCACTTGTTCAATTTCCGCCATATCTGCCATCGAACATCCGGCACGCATATCTGGCAAAATGACGACTTGTTCATCGCTTGTTAAAATATCAGCTGTTTCCGCCATAAAATGCACGCCGCAAAATACAATATATTCAGCTTCCTTATTTTTCGCTGCTACTTGTGCAAGTTGCAATGAATCACCTGTCGCATCTGCAAATTGGATGACTTCATCTTTTTGATAATGATGTCCTGGAATAAATAAACGCGTACCAAGCTCTCGTTTGACACGAGCGACGCGCTGTTCCATTTCTTCGACTGACAACTGTTTATACGTCTCTGGCATCGCATCTTGTTGTTGCATGAGTTGTAATACGTTCATCGTTCATTCCTCCTACTGCACGTTTAAACTAATATCTAACGCTTTCGCTGAATGCGTCAACATGCCTAACGAAATATAGTCCACACCTGTATCCCGATACTGTGCAATATTTTCAAGAGTAATTCCTCCGGAAGCTTCCGTAATGATCGATGGTGGGACGAGTTGAACAAATTCACGAATTTCTTCAGGCGTACGATTATCAAACATAATGACATCCGCCCCTGCCTCAACCGCCTCGATCACTTGTTGTTTCGTCTCTGTTTCCACTTCAATTTTTACCATATGACCAAGCTGTGAACGGACGCGTTCGACTGCTTTTGTAATCGAACCACAAAACGCAATATGATTATCCTTAATCATCACTCCATCATATAAACCGAAACGATGGTTGTATCCGCCGCCACACGTTACCGCATATTTCTCTAACATCCGCAGGCCCGGCGTCGTTTTTCGCGTGTCACAAATGCGTGTATGGTTGCTGTTTAACGCTCGAACAGCTCGGTTTGTCAACGTAGCAATCCCGCTCATGCGCTGAAGTAGATTTAAAATGACGCGCTCACCTGATAAAATCGGGATGGTCGGACCTGAAACGACGGCGATAACCTCTCCTTTTTTTACGCGTTCTCCGTCTCTTTTATATAATTGACATGTGATCGATGGGTGCAATAGCTTATATCCGATATCAATCATCGATACCCCTGCGATAATTCCATCTTCTTTGGCAACAAATATCGCTCTTCCTTCATCCTCACGAGAAAAGATCGTTTCGCTTGTTATATCGCGTTCTCCGATATCTTCTAAAAAAAACTGCTTAAGCAACTCTTTTAGCTTTAGCTCATTCAACGGAATCCCTCCTTCATGAGATGTTCTTCTTTCGTGCGGACGATGCGCCGCTTTTCCCAATACGTTCTTTCAAATGGCTCGTCACTTCGATAATGAGCCCCTCGGCTTTCTCTTCTTTGCAAAGCTGAAGTCGTCACAAGCCAGCCAACGATCAACATGTATATAATCGTCCGCTTCTCGTCATCATACTCTGGTGACATGTTGACAAGCTCATCAATCGAATATTGTTCAAACCATTGTTTCGCGTAAAACAGTTGATCATAATCGCGCACAATGCCGACATATTGCGTCATGATATGCTGAATGTCCTCTTTTGTCGGTAACGCAATATGTACGTTATTTTCTTTTGTTTCGCTTTTCTTTAACATCAAACGTTGCTCCGTTTTGTTCAACAATTGGAAAGCAACGCGTCGACTAAAGACGAGCGCTTCGAGCAGTGAGTTGCTTGCTAAACGGTTCGCTCCGTGCACACCTGTACATGCTGCTTCCCCAACGGCATACAGTCCCGGTAATGTCGTTTCACCATCGACATTCACAACGATGCCGCCCATTAAAAAGTGAGCACCTGGGACAACAGGAAGGAAACCGTTGCGCCAATCGACTTGATAGCGCTCACAAAGCGATGTAATCGTCGGAAAACGGGATGAAAAATGCGGAATCATCGAGATATCTAAAAAAACAAGATGACCGTTTTTCATTTCGCGCTCAATGGCCCGAGATACGACGTCGCGCGGCGCTAAATCTTTTTGTGGATGCACTCCGTCCATGACGCGCCGACCGTCATAGGTCAATAAAATCGCTCCTTCTCCACGAACCGCTTCCGAAATGAGACCGACAGCTTTTCCGTCCACATAAAGCATCGTTGGATGAAATTGCACAAATTCCATATCTGCTACAGCAGCACCTGCTCGGTATGCCATCGCAATGCCATCGCCCGTTGCCGTTTCTGCGTTTGATGTAAACGTATATAACTGTCCAATCCCGCCTGTCGCAATCACGATCGCGTTCGCTGTATACGTTCCATTTTTCGTTTGTACACCTACGCAACGTCCATCGGAAACGAGCAAATCAATGACCGGATCGTTTTCAATAAACGTCACACGGCTAGAAAGCTTTTCAAATAAAAATGAAACCATGTTTTTTCCTGTCGCGTCGCCCCCCGCATGTAAAATGCGTCTCATACGGTGCGCCCCTTCTTGCCCGAAAAGCAATTGGCCATGCTCATCAACATCAAATGAAAAACCGAGGTTCATAAACTGTTGAATGACCTCGCGTCCTTCTTGAACTAAAATGCGTACCGCTTCCTCGTCATTATGCTCACATCCGGCAATTATCGTATCCGTATAATGAGTTAACCAATGATCGTCAGGATGAATGGCAGCCGCGACGCCCCCTTGAGCAAGCCAAGAGTTGCTCGTCTCTTTATTCGACTTCGTGAAAATAATCACATTTTTATGCTCACATAAATGATAGGCAACCATTAACGCTGCAAGGCCGCTACCAACGATAATCACATCCGCTTCGCGCATGGATGTTCCTCCATTTCATACTGTCTTGACACCTATATTGACATATATTTAAACTGATGACAAGACTTTTGTTTTTGGAAGTGGTGAACGAGATGATTTATTTAGATTACGCCGCAACAACACCAATGAGTGAAGAAGCTTTAGCGGTTTATGTAGAAAGTGCGAGAACATATTTTGGAAATGCAAGCAGCCTCCATGATGTCGGAACAGCTGCAAACGAATTGCTTACGATTTGTCGAAAACAACTCGCTCAACTCATTCGTGGCGAGGAAAAAGGAATATATTTTACAAGCGGAGGAACAGAAGCGAACGTTCTCGCTATTCGTTCGCTCGCTTACGCCCATCGTCATAAAGGAAAACACATTATTACATCAAGCGTCGAGCACGCTTCCGTTCACGCTGTATGCGCACAACTCGAACAAGAAGGATTTACCGTGACGTACGTGCCAGTCGACCGCTTCGGGCAAGTGGATATCGAAGCGCTTGAACAGGCATTAACGGACGAAACGATTCTCGTCTCTGTTCAACATGCCAATTCTGAAATTGGTACGATTCAACCGTTGCAACAAATCGGTAAATTATTAAAAGAAAAACAAATTGTCTTTCATAGCGATTGTGTACAAACTTTTGGTAAAATACCGATAGATGTGAAACAACTTCACCTCGATAGCATATCGATTGCTAGCCATAAAATTTATGGTCCAAAAGGGGTCGGGGCTGTGTATGTGAATCCGAGCGTACGTTGGCATATGTGGCTGCCAAACACAACACATGAAAGCGGATTTCGTCCCGGAACGGTAAACGTCCCTGGCATCGCTTCGTTCACAACCGCAGCGCTTGAAGCGGAAAAAAAACGAGAAACGGTTCAACAAAACATAACCGAATTGCGTCGTTATTTTGTTGAACAAATCGTGAAAAAACAATTGCCAATCACTGTTTTTGAACATCCGACAGATCAACTACCAAATATTGTTGGCTGTCTCGTTCACGGCTTTGAAGGACAATATGTGATGTTGCATTGCAATCGTCACGGGATTGCGATTTCTACCGGAAGCGCATGTCAAGTCGGCAAGCAAGCACCATCAAAAACGATGATCGCCATCGGCAAAGAAGAAGACGAAGCAAAACAATTCATTCGCCTATCATTTGGCATGCATACGACAAAAAGCGAGGTCGAAGCCGTTGTTTCCGCACTTGAACAGCTTCAAAGAGAAAGGATGTCACGATGAAAAAAGAGAGAAAACTACTAGGGGAAGAACGTCGAACGCTCATTTTGCAATGGTTAAAAGAAACGAAACGCCCGATGACAGGAACGGAGTTGGCTAATAAAACGAACGTGAGCCGCCAAGTGATCGTTCAAGATATTTCGCTATTAAAAGCAAAAAACGAACCGATTATTGCAACAAGCCAAGGGTACTTATATTTATCTCCTTCTTCTACCCATATGTATACGCGCGTCATCGCTTGTTGCCACACGCCAGAACAGACGAAAGACGAACTATATACAATCGTCGATCATGGCGTCACAGTAAAAGACGTGAAAATTGAGCATCCGGTATACGGAGATTTAACAGCGTCCATTATGGTTAGCAATCGGTTAGAAGTTGATGAATTTATTCAAAAAATTAACGAAACGAAATCTGCCTACTTGTCTCAGCTGACCGATGGCGTCCATCTGCATACACTCGAAGCAGATTCCATAGAAAAACTTGATGAAGCATGCGTTGCATTAAAACAAGCACGATTTTTGATTGAGTAAAAAAACATCCCTTTACACGAGGGATGTTTTTTTCACCGTATAGTATGGATAGCTACCTAATATTTGCACCGTGCAGCCGAGCGCTTCCAATTCTGCAATCGCTCCTGGAATTAAAACGTCGTCCATTTTTTGATCAATATCAATAATAAAAAAGTAGTTCCCTAGCCCTGTTTTCGCTGGGCGGGATTCAATTTTTGTCAAGTTAAGCTTTCGCCACGCGAACGCTGATAACACTTGATGAAGCGCTCCTGCCTGATCTTTTGGCAACATGACCATTAACGTCGTTTTAAACCCATCTTCTTTATTTGTAACAGGCAACAAATCGCGCTCGCGATGCAAAACAATGAAGCGCGTATGGTTGTAGTCATAATCATGAATGTTTTCTTTCGCAATCGCTAAGCCGTATTGTTTCGCAGCAAGACGATTGCCGATCGCCGCGATCTTTTCTTCTGGATGCTCGCTCACATATTTTGCTGCTGCGCTTGTTGATGTGACGTATTCATACGTGGCGTGCTTTAAATGACGATGTAAAAACTTATGGCATTGAGCAATCGCATGCGAATGAGAATAAATGCGTTCAACATGCATCCAATCGTCCAATTGAGATGGATGTATAAGCAAATGTTGCTCAATTGGTGCAATAATTTCCCCAACAATCGGTAAATTACATTCATGAATTAAATAATCGATCGTCAAATTTACAGAACCTTCTAGTGCATTTTCTAGCGGGACAACGGCTAGCTCGACTTCTCCGTCGCGGACAGCGTCCATACATTGTGGAATCGTATGATATGGAACGTTTCGTATATGAGGGAAAATCGCTTCAACAGCCGCATGCGTAAACGTCCCTTCTGGTCCTAAATATCCTATTTTCACAATCCTTCCCCTCTCTACGCCCCTGAACCGAGAATTTCTACTTTTTCAACAAAAGGCAACTGTTTTAATTGCGAAAGTAACTCATCGATTGTTATCGCCATCTCGCTCGTACTAACGGACAACGTGACATTCGCCCGCCCTTGAAGCGGAATCGTTTGGTGAATCGTAAGAACGTTGCAATTTGCGGAGGCAACGACGCTTAATAGCTTCGAAAGGGTGCCTGAGCGGTCTTCTAAATGGAAAAAAAGCGTAATAATTTGTTCCCGAACCATCGTATGAAACGGGAAAACCGCGTCACGATATTTATAAAAAACGCTTCGGCTGACATCGACAAGTTGCACAGCATCGGCAACAGAATCGACTTTTTTTCGTTCAATTAATTCTTTTGCCGCCAACACTTTTTTCATTGCTTCAGGTAATACATCTTCTCGCACTAAATAAAATTTTTTATCCACCGCACAAGCTCCCCCTTTCGCATTAGTCGACAAATTCAAATTCGTAATTCAACAGCTTTACAATATCCCCATCTTTTGCTCCGCGAGCGCGCAGCGCATCATCGACGCCAAGTGAACGCAATTGACGTGCAAAGCGACGCACCGACTCTTCCCGTGAAAAATCGGTCATTTTAAACAGCTTTTCAATTTTTTCTCCTGACAAAATAAACGTTCCATCATCATCACGCGTAATATGAAACGGTGCTTCCTCTTTTTCCAATTTGTAAACGACGCGATGAATCGCTTCTTCCTCTTGTGGATAAAGCGGAAATTCTGGCGTCGTTTCAAGCAGATCAGCAATCGCAAATAATAGTTCGCGCAACCCTTGGCGTGTCACTGCTGAAATCGGGAAAATCGGCACATCGTCCTTTAACTTTTCTTTAAATTCACGCAAATGTTGTTCCGCGTTTGGCATATCCATTTTATTCGCAACAATAATTTGTGGCCGCTCTGTTAGACGCAAATTGTACTGTTTTAATTCTTCGTTAATGACTAAATAATCTTCATACGGATCTCGGCCTTCTATGGCAGCCATGTCAATGACGTGAACGATGACGCGCGTCCGCTCAATATGGCGCAAAAATTGATGCCCAAGCCCGACACCTTGATGCGCTCCTTCAATGAGACCTGGCAAATCAGCCATAACAAAACTGCGACCGTCTTCCGTTTCAACAACACCTAAATTCGGAACGATCGTTGTAAAATGGTATTCTGCAATTTTCGGCTTCGCCGCTGAAACGACGGATAGTAACGTTGATTTCCCAACGCTCGGAAAACCAACAAGTCCAACGTCCGCGAGCAATTTCAATTCTAGCGTCACGTATCGTTCTTGCCCTGGCTCGCCATTTTCAGCAATTTCCGGAGCCGGATTTGATGCAGTCGCAAAGCGAGTATTTCCACGTCCACCTCGTCCGCCTTTTGCTACGACAAATCGTTGTCCATGCTCTGTTAAATCAGCAATCACTTCTTTCGTTTCATCATCAATGACAACTGTCCCTGGTGGCACTTTTACAATTAAATCTTCTGCATTTTTCCCATGTTGATTTTTTGACATGCCATGTTCGCCACGCGGCGCTTTAAAATGGCGTTGATAGCGAAAATCCATTAACGTGCGCAACCCTTCATCAACAACAAAGACGACATCGCCACCTTTTCCACCGTCTCCTCCAGCAGGTCCGCCTTTTGGTACGTATTTTTCGCGTCGAAACGCGACCATTCCGTTTCCACCGTCGCCACCTTTCACATATATTTTCACTTGATCAACAAACATCGTTTTTCTCCTCCGATCTTTTCATCTTTTACTCAACAAGATGAATCATTGCACATATGGTTAGTTCATGTTCATGAATCGCATGTTCACAAAGCGTGAACGCATCATATTGACTATGCTTTTGAATCCATTGTTTTACCATCTCAAGTTCATGAAGCATACCACGATAATCAAAAAAGAGCCGCACGTCGTTTTCTGTTAAGTCAATCGTAATCGTTACATAGTTTTCAACATGTGGAGAAGAACATTCCTCAAGCATATGTAAAAATCGTTGACACCACGTAGCGAGCATATGATCATATGCATGTAATGAACGTGGCTCCCCTAACACTTCATACTCTAGTTGAATATGACGTGCTTGCCAATGGTACGTCATGAGCAGTTCAGCAAACCGTTCTGTTTGTAAATTCGTGAGCTTCGCTTCATTTTCTGCTTCAATGATAATTTGTTGAATTATTTCATTGACGCGATCGATACGCTGTAAAGATAAATTTCCTTTAATTAATTGGATTTTATTGAGCCAATCGTGTCGGGAATGACGCAATGCCTCTACAATCGTCCACCGCTTCTCCATCATTCATTCTCCCATAAACAGTTTGACTATAATTATAACATACGCCAACAAAAAGAAAACCCTAACCAAGTCGGTTAGAGTTTTCCACTTCCTTATGCTTCTTTCACAACAGGATATACGCTCACTTTTTTACGATCGCGACCCATGCGCTCAAAACGAACGATGCCGTCAACTTTCGCGTAAAGTGTGTCGTCGCCACCGCGTCCCACGTTTAATCCTGGGTAAATTTTCGTTCCGCGTTGACGGTAAAGAATAGAACCGCCTGTAACGAATTGACCGTCTGCACGTTTCGCGCCAAGACGTTTTGCGATCGAATCACGACCGTTCTTTGTTGAACCTACCCCTTTTTTCGATGCGAAAAACTGAAGATCTAAACGTAACATGCCGTGTCACCTCCTACAACGTTTTCGTCGTTATTTTGACGTATTTTCCGTAATCACGCTCAATCGTTTGGAGCGACACGATCATCCCTTCAAGAAGAAGTTGCACGTCGGCTTGTGCTTTCTTATCTTCAATTGTCGGAAGTTCGCAATGAAGATAGCCGTCTTTTCCTTGTTGAATGATCGGTTTCACATTCGTCAAGGCGACGATTGCGTTAACCGCACCAAACGAAATGGCTGATACACCTGCACATACAATATCTTGTCCACGCTTCGCAAACTGAGCGTGTCCGCTAATCGTAAAGGAACGAATCGTCCCTTCCACCGTTCGATTAATCGTGATACGAATCATCGCTTACGCCTTATGCGTTAATTTTTTCGATTACAACTTTTGTGTATGGTTGGCGATGACCTTGCTTACGACGATAGTTTTTCTTTGGCTTATATTTGAAAACGATGATCTTCTTTTGACGACCATGTTTTTCAACTTTCGCCGTTACTGTTGCGCCAGCGACTGTAGGATTGCCAACTTTTACGTTTTCGCCACCTACAAATAGCACTTTGTCAAATGTTACTGTTTCGCCTTCTGCTGCATCAATTTTTTCGATGTAAATCGCTTGGCCTTCTTGTACCTTAATTTGTTTTCCACCAGTTTCAATAATCGCGTACATATTTGCACCTCCTAAATTAGACTCAGACTCGCCAGCTGTGAGGCGGTTCAAGCGAACGCTTAAATAGCCTTAGCCGAGCGGTTGTAGCACGGGTGCTACACAACATAGAAGATGATAGCATAAAAAGAAAACAATTGTCAATACGTATAAAGCAAATGGCCGATCGGTTCATTCGTTCGTTTCTCATGAAAATAAGCGTACAACAATTCGTTTTCATCAAGCTCCATTTCCATTTGATTTTTCTTTACGATAATCGCATGTTTTTTCCCGCGATGAAATAAAAGAAGAACGTGAAATAACGAATCGTTCGCATCCACGACAAGTCGCTTTAACGCTCGATATTCGACCCGTTTTCCGTAATATCGTTCCAACAAAAAACGCATCCACACATACGGACGTTGCTTCCATTCCATCCAAATGGCATGCGCTAAAAAGCAGCCGATGATCCATAAATTCATGTGCAATGGAGCGTTGATCAATAAAGCGACGAAACAGATGACTAAAAAAAAGACGGAAGCATAAAGCGTTTGTTCGTGCGCCCGTCGAAACGATGTACGCGCTGTACGATACAAAAAAAAGAGCTTCCCTCCATCAAGCGGCCAAATGGGCAATAAGTTAATGAGTAAAATAGATACATTATATTCAATTAGTTGATAATACCATTCATTAGATAACATGTTCGCTTCATGAGCGATATACGCGATGAAAAAAATAAATATATGCTGAAACGGCCCTGCTAATGTGACGATCAATTCTTCATGAAACGGTCGGTTCCCGTGTTCGTCCATTTCAGCCACTCCGCCAAACGGCAAAAGTAAAATGCGTTTGACGCGCCATGAAAACATATGCGCTGCGACAACGTGTCCGAGTTCGTGCCAAAGCACAATCCAAAACAGTAAAAGAAGCGTCTGAAATTGTGCAGTCATAATGGCAATAAGCGCAACAACCCAAAAAAGTGGATGAATATGAATGTTTATAAAAATAGATAACCATTTATTCAAAGGAAATCACCTGAACTGGATCAATAAAATGATCCCCTTGCTTCACCGCAAAATAAAACAAACCTTTATGATTATTTGTTTCCGCTCTCCCGACTTCTTTTCCTGCCTCAATGAAATCATACAACTTCACCGAAATAGCGGATAACTTTCCGTACCACGTTTCACTTCCATCGGCATGTTGAATAATGACTGTTTTTCCGTACGGTTCTTTCACTCCTGCAAATACGACAATTCCTTCTTCGACTGCTTTAATGGCTTGATCGGTTTCAATGACGATGCCTTGTCCATTATGTTCAAACGTTTCCACAACGCGCGCTGAAGCTGGAAAGGCATACGCGGCTGTTGTTGTCTCTTGTTGTTTTTTTACGTTAAAAAATGCTAATGGCTTCCCAAATGTTTTTTCGTACCATTGTGCAACTGTAGCAAATTGAAAATCTTTTTCCATCGCTTGTTTCACAAATGTACGCGCACCTTCAACGTTCGGGGAGTCGTATTGAAATAAAATCGCAACGCCAAAAAACAAAAGAGCTGATAAAAAGCTTTTCAATAAAAATATATCTTTCCGAAAAAGTGGCGGTTCCCGCTCCCCATCGTACGTCACAACTGTTGGATTCCCATATTTTTCTTCTTCACTCCAATTTGTCATCATCGTTTGAACGTAACGTTCACGCTCCTTTTTTCGCTTGGCGATTCGCTTTCGAATATGTTCAATTCGATCGCTCACACTCCCACACCCCTCTCGTCCGATTTGTATTATATGTATGGGGAAATGGAGAAGATATGAATAAAAAAAGCACCTCCAAACGGAAGTGCTAACGCGCGCTAAATAGCTTTTTTATTTTCGAGAAAAAACCTTTTTGTTCTTCATCATCGAGCGACATAAGCGGTACGGATTCACCGAGAAGGCGACGAGCGATGTTGCGATATGCTAAAGACGCTTTGCTGTTCGGATCAAGAACGATCGGTTCACCGTTATTTGACGCTTTAATGACATGTTCGTCATCGACTATAATCCCAAGTAAGTCAATCGATAAGTGCATCACAATTTCATCAATATCTAACATATCATGATTTTTTAACATATGACTACGAATGCGATTAATAATTAAACGTGGTCGTTTCATATGCTCTTCTTTTTCAAGTAAACCAATAATTCGATCAGCATCGCGCACAGCTGAAATGTCCGGCGTCGTCACGACAATTGCTTCATCAGCTCCTGCAACAGCATTTTTATATCCTTGTTCAATGCCTGCTGGACAATCAATTAAAATATAATCGTAATCTTGTCTTAAATCGTCAATGAGTTGTTTCATTTGCTCTGGTGTGACAGCCGATTTGTCACTCGTTTGGGCAGCTGGCAATAAATATAAACGATCTTCAAATCGTTTATCTTTCACGAGCGCTTTTTGAATGGTGCAACGTCCTTCGACGACGTCGACAAGATCGTAAATAATGCGATTTTCAAGTCCCATAATGACATCAAGATTGCGCAAACCGATATCGGTGTCAACGAGACAGACTCGCTTTCCTAATAACGCTAGCGCCGTTCCGAGATTTGCCGTCGTTGTCGTTTTGCCAACGCCGCCTTTGCCAGAAGTAATAACAATCGCTTCTCCCACTGTCAAAAACTCCTTTCTAACCGAGTTAAATTCGGACGTAAATGCATCAATAGCTGGAGTCGATCGACAACAATTTGATCATGTTCATCAATATAAGCGCACTCCATTTCATTTCCTTCATCGCTACGGTAGTCTGGCGCTCGATTCATCACATCACTAATGCGCAACTGCGTCGGCTTCATCACCGATGCAGCGATAATCGCTTGACGGTTTCCTTCATACCCTGCATGTGCAATGCCGCGCAATGCTCCTAATATAAAAATATTTCCTGTTGCAATAACCGTTCCACCAGGATTCACATCACCGATTAAAAGTAAGTCCCCATCAACGTGTAACACTTGTCCAGAACGAATAATTTTCGCAACAGATACAATTTCATTTTTCTTCTTCCATTCTAACGCTTCTTGTTTCGTCATGACATTGCTTACAATCGAGTGGACAATTAAATGCTTTTTCGTTCGAATCACATCGCGCAATCGTTCTTCTTGCTCACGCGTCAAATATCTGTTGCCAACATGAACGTGCACAGCAACAAGCGGCCCTTCTTCGTCGCGTGTTGTTGTCGTCAATAATTCATCCACTTGTTTTAACAATTCGTCATAGGCACACGTATCATCAAGATGCAACGTCAGCCCTTCTTTCGTCCCTTTCATTGACACATATGGTCTTTTCTCCTTGCCAGCCACGACTTTCACCTCAATGAATAGTTCTCCGCATTTTTCTTGTATTCCTTCATACTGGCGACGATTCGTCCCGCTTCTCACACCACTTAAGCAGCGTTTGCTTTAACGGATAAGCAATGATTAAAATAACAATTGTATGAATAAATAGCGTTGGCAAAAAGCGCGACTGCAAAAACGTTTGAACAGGCATCGTCGTCCGGCTAATAACGAGTTGAATGGCATATGCGTACCATTCGACACATGCAATGGCAACAATCGCAAAAAAGGAAGCTGTCCATGCATTTTTATGAAAAATGTTCATCGCTTTCGCAATTAAATAAGCGATAAGCGAAAAGGCGAACGCATAAGCGCCTAATAGTTCTGTATATGCGACATCATATAACAGACCAAAAATAAATCCATACGTCATTCCTTCTGTTTGTCCAATAAAAATCGTAATAAACACGATCAAAATAAGCAAAATGCGCGGAACGAGCAAATAAACATCGAATAATGGATCGGGGAAAAGTTGTACGATAATGCTTTCCAATAAAAACATAACGGTCACAAGGGAAGGAAGAAACAAACGTCTCATTGTCCTTCCTCCTCTTGCGACATTTCAATTTTTCGTTTCACGATCATCACATCATCAATGTCATAAAAATTCGCTGCTGGCTTGATATAGGCAATTTGTGTAAGCCCGTACTCATCCGCAACGACTTCTTCCACTTCTCCGATAAATAGTCCTTTTGGAAAAATCCCGCCAAGTCCTGATGTAAATACACGCTGTCCCTTGTTTATTTTCGCATCATATGGAAGGCGTTTCAGCAGCAATGCTTCCCGTTCTTCATCGTATCCTTCGATTAAACCGAATACGTTTTCATCTCCTTGAACAAACGCAGAGATGCGATTTTGTCGATCATTTGCGCTAAGAAGTTGCACCGTTGCGCTAAATGGTGAGACGCTACGCACTTTGCCGATGAGTCCTTGAGGTGTAATAACAGCCATATCTTTTTTTACACCGTGTTGGGATCCTTTATTTACAATTAACGTCTCTTCCCAACGATCTGGATTGCGCCCGATCACCGTCGCTTGAATGGCGACAAAATCACGTAAACTTTCTTTTTTATCAAGTAGTTCACGCAAACGTTCGTTTTCTTTTTTGAGCGATTCCACCTCGGACTGCAAGAGAACGTATTGTTCTAAATGCGCTTTTAACTGTTTGTTTTCTTCATATGTATGACGCAAATCGTTCACATTTTCAAAGAAGCCCGCAACGAGCTGTGCGGGCTTGTGCACGATAGATTGCATAAAAACAACGGTGTCTTTTGCGAATTTTTCCATCCATGTTAATTCACTTCGTTCTTTTAACGAAAAACCAATGAGAGCCACGAGCACCATGATGCTAACAAGCAAGATAATTAGCCGTTTATTTAAGAAAAATTTCGGCATGACGACACCTTCTTACACATTAGCGATGGTCTCGCGCTTTATTTTTAAATAAATGAATGTGGTCAAGCGCTTTTCCTGTACCAATCGCCACGCAATCGAGCGGATTTTCAGCAATAATGACTGGCATATTCGTCTCTTGGCTGATGACTTTATCTAAATTGCGCAACAACGCTCCTCCACCCGTTAACACAATTCCACGATCCATAATATCTGCAGCAAGTTCTGGCGGCGTTTTTTCAAGCGTATTTTTTACGGAATCAACAATGGCATATACCGTATCGCGCAACGCTTCAGCGATTTCTTCCGCATGAATTTCAATCGTTTTTGGCAAGCCTGTCAATAAGTCACGACCGCGAATTTCCATGCTTCCGATCCCTTCCGGATTGCCTGCCGAACCAATTTCGACTTTAATCGCTTCCGCTGTGCGCTCCCCAATCATTAAATTGTACGTTTTGCGAATATATTGGATAATTGCCTCATCCATTTCATCACCAGCAACACGAATTGACTGGCTCGTAACGATACCACCTAAAGAAATGACAGCGACTTCCGTTGTGCCACCCCCGATGTCGACGACCATGCTTCCTGTCGGTTCCCATACAGGCAAATTCGCACCGATTGCTGCCGCAAACGGCTCTTCGATCGTATAAGCGTCGCGAGCCCCTGCTTGTCTCGTCGCGTCAATGACGGCACGCTCCTCGACCGCCGTAATCCCTGACGGCACGCACACCATCACGTATGGCTTTCCAGCAAACAGTCCACTATTTTTCGTCGCTTGCTTAATGTAGTACTTCATCATAATGGCTGTCGTTTCGTAATCAGCGATCACTCCATCTTTCATCGGACGAAGCGCCACAACGTTTCCTGGCGTACGTCCGATCATTTGTTTCGCTTCATTCCCAACCGCAACAATTTGTTTCGTATCTTTTTGTAGCGCAACGACAGAAGGCTCGCGCAAAACGATTCCTTTTCCTTTGACATATACAAGCGTGTTGGCAGTACCTAAATCTATTCCGAGATCTCTTGATCCAATTCCAAACATGTTCGTATCTTCCTTTCTGAAACAAAATGCTTTCAAAAACTCATGACATTTATTATAACGCAATTACAATGAAAAGAGAATGATTTACACATATCCTTTTTCTTTTAAACTCACATATGTTTTATCACCAATAATTAAATGGTCAAGCAGCTCAATGCCAACGAGACGGCCGCATTCCGCGAGCCTGCGCGTCACTTCAATATCTTCGCGGCTCGGCGTCGGGTCCCCTGACGGATGATTGTGAATGCAAATGATGGAAGCAGCAGAACGTTTAATCGCTTCTTTATACACTTCGCGCGGATGGACGATCGATGCATTTAGACTGCCGATAAATACTGTCTTTTTATGCATCACTTGATTTTTCGTATTTAAATATAACACAACGAAATGTTCTTGGCTTAAAAAACGCATATCTTCCATGACGTAACGTGCACCATCTTCCGGAGAACGAATGACGTAACGATCATCGTATTGAATTTGATGCACGCGTCGGCCAAGCTCAAGCGCTGCAATAATTTGGATCGCTTTTGTTTTTCCGATCCCTTTAATGCTTGTCATTTCTTCAATCGTTGCATCTTTTAACTGACGAAGTCCTTCAAAATGGGTAAGTAAATGTTGCGCAAGCGTAAGAACGGAATATTGTTTCGTCCCCGTGCGAAGCAAAATGGCTAACAATTCTTGATTGGATAAACTTTGCGGTCCTTCAGAAAGCAAGCGTTCACGCGGGCGTTCATCGGGTGGAACATGACGAATAAGCATACGTTCCCCCCTCTATTTTAACCTTTTTTTAACGAAATGGATAAAATCCGAATTTTTTTAATTCGCGAGCGATCCTTGCAATCGGCAAACCAACAACGGAAAAATAGTCGCCGTCAATCTTTTTTACAAAAAGCGCTCCCCGTTCTTGAATGCCGTACGCGCCCGCTTTATCGAGCGGTTCTTTTGTCGCAATATACGCCCAAATGTCTTCATCTGTAAGCGGCCAAAACGTGACGTCCGTTTTTTCTGCAAAAGTGACGCACTCTTTTTCTGTACAAATGGCGACACCTGTCCATACTTCATGTGTCATTCCGGATAAACGTTTTAACATACGAAAGGCGTCTTGTTCGCTCGTCGGCTTCCCAAGCACCTCTCCTTCACACACAACGATCGTATCAGCCCCGATGACGCACGCGTCTTTTTTTTGTTGCCATACCGCATTTGCTTTTTTATGTGCGAGCTGCTGTACAATTTCACTTGGGGATAACTCAGCATCGAATAATTCATCGACATCGCTGACGAGGATGTCAAACGGAAGTCCAAGCATACGAAGAAGTTGTTTTCGACGAGGAGAACTAGAAGCTAACACAAGTTGCATCGTCATCACCTTTCTGTCATGAGCGTTTGTTTCAAGGAAGATACACTTGTATCGTACCAAATTTATACACAATATACAATGGTTCGACAAAGAAAAAAAGAAGCTGTGCGCTTCTTATTGTAAAACATTTAATATATGTTGTTGTGCGGCCCATAATTGTGCTTGATCGTTTGTTTGCCGGAAAGCGAAAAGCGCTTCATACGCTTTTTTCATCTGTTCATCATGAAACGAATACGACTGGAGCTGCTTCCATTGTTCATTTGAAAACGGTTGTCCATTCAATAATAAACTAATCGCGGAAACGATCGTCATAAACGGTTCATTTTCTTTTTCGTCCACGGATACGTTCCATGCTTTTACGTATGTGTCAATTCCGAGCGATTCGTATAAGCTCGCGATTTTCTTTGCCTCCTCTTTCGTTAATGCCATGCCTAAAAAGACGTAAATCGGTTGTTTTCCTACCATGACGCTTGGACGATGTTGTCCTTTTATTTTTTGCGCGTACGCTTTCGCCGCTTCCGCATCTTGAAACACCCCACCTTGAACGACAAAAACGGTTTCTGTCCGTTGCGCAACTGGCTCTTCTTCCTTTTGTTCTTGCTGCAATGTGGCGGTCGAAGGAGTGTCAGTTGTCGGAATGATCGTTAATACAAATAAACCGAAGCTTGTCCCAAGAACGACAGCTAAAGCGATCGCTAGCAAAAACGAACGCCAAGGTGATCGTTTTTTATATCGTTTACTATCCGTTTCAAATTGGATCGAATCATCTTGTTTTTCATGCCTTTCATCGCTCCCGTCACTTGACCATTGCGGTAATACGTTCGTCGCCGTCGTATACGGTTGTTCTTTCCCATTCACTTTAATCACAATTGCTTTTTTCGCTGGCTTGTCCAACTTTTCTCCCTCCCGCTGTCATTCTTCGGTCATCGTAACATAAAAAAAGAAAAAAAAAACGAGACATTTGTCGTCTCGTCGCGGAAGGTTTTCGTCAAATTTCGCACTATCGATCTTGAATGTCATCGACCGACAACTGATCGACAGGTACACCATTTTCTTTACAAATTTGCTTCGTTTCTCCTTTTAAACAAACCGCATATGCAATCGTGCCGTCATGTTGCTTCGTCACAATGACATACGAATCATCGTTTGGGGGCAACCGTTTCGATGTGTACGGATCCATGATTCCCTCAAGAACGCCATCGTCAACTAACTGTTTGTACGTTAATATTTCACTTTCATTTGGTGTTAAAAACTCTACTTTCTGCGCACCAACGTGAAGCCTTGCCGCCTCGTATAGCGAATACGCTGTCGCGACAAACGCTCGATCACGTGACTTTTTAATGACTTCAACAACAGAAATAGTCGCAATCATGACTAAAATACTTAAAATAACAATGACGGCTAACAGTTCAATTAACGTCATTCCGCGCTCATTTTGCATCCGACCGACTCCTTTATTGCTCCGTTAATGAAGGAAACGGATTGCGCTTTTCGCTCGGTTGCGGTAAATCAAGCGGTGGCAGTTGCTCAATCCATTGGCGTAACTCTGGTGCATAAAACGTTGAAACAGTGAGGGAATAAGACAGTTCCGGTACTTCATCCATCACCGTCGTCCATTCTTCATATCCTGTAAACGATAGCGAATCGACTGAAACGATGCGCTTCGATCGCTCCAACACATCAATAAATTGTTCGAGCGCAAAATAAGAAGGAGAACGAACAGATATATTGACCGTTAATTTTTGAATCGGAGTGGGAGGTCCTTCGACGTTTTCCCCTTCTTGAAATGTAAGCGACAATACCGTACTATTGGATACAACTTCCGCTTTTTCAATATCTAATAAAAATTGCTCGACAAACGGTTGAACAGGAACGCGTTTTTGTAACTCGACAAGACTAACACGCAAATCGTCCGACGGTTGTTTGCTTTGCAACGTTTGCAGCAACTTTTTTTCCGTCTGCAATTCTGTTTCCAGTTGTTCTTTTCGGTCATCAAGCGGTTTGTACATATATATATATAGCGCAAATGATAGTAGCGTAAGCAACAAGAGAGAGACCGCCACAATAAGTCCTTTTCTCATTTTTCCCCTCCTTGTTGCTGTTTTTTCCATTCCTCCATATTCAGTTGAACAGTAAACTGTCCGATATACCGCGGCATTGCTCCTTCTTCTTCCGCCTTTCCTTCTGATGCAGTTAAACTCGTCAGTTTTACGTCAGCGATAAACGAGGCATCTTTTAACGCTTGTAAATATGCAGCACTTTCACGCGTTGTATCAAATTGAGCAGTCAATTGAATGGCACCATCTCGCGCATAAGAAACGTTCATTAAAAACCCGCGCTCTGGCAAACGTTCAATCAATTCATGTAAAAGCGCGACCGTGTGAATGGGATATTGCTCCGCCCATTGAATCGCTTCTTGCAACTGGACTCCGACAGATGTGTTCGCAGCTGTTTTTTGTTTTTCTTCTTCTGCGATTCGTAACGCTTTCGTTTGATCGAGCTCCGTTTTTAATTGCGCGATTTGTTGTTCCATGCGCTGTACAATGACATAAAATGTTGTCGCGCCAACGATCAATAAAACAGTAAACACAATGGATAAAAGTGGAATAAGTCGGGATTTTTGTTCACGTTTTGGCAGTAAGTTAATTTCTACGAGCATATGCATTACCCTCTTTTAGTCCGAGTCCAATTGGTAAATAATAAGCTGGGTCGACCGAAAGCGGCAGCGTCAACGTTTCAACCGCGACATCAAGACGCTCTTGTAACAAGAGGGAAAATGTATGAACGAGCGGATGATCGCCGGTGATGATGACGCGTGTAATTTGCGCTTTGCCTTGCTGCAACGAAAAGCGATAAAAGTTCATGACGCGCTCGAGTTCTTTATATACGTCCTCTAGCTGACGTTCAGGTTGACCTTCTTTCAACCACGTCCATCCTTCATTCGTCTTTTCCCAAAACGTCCATTGGGCATCAAACGCTAACTGACGCGTGAATATTGGGCGATGTTGATAAAATACGCTGACGTTTAACGACGATAAATCAAATTGAACGAATAAAAAGTGATCGACATCGTTCGCTAAATCAAATGTGTAAAATAAGCGATATAAGCTAAGTGGAGAAATATCTGCCACAATCGGTTTTAATTTGACTGCTTCAAATAGCTGTGCATATTGCATTACGTTCGCTTCCGGTGCGGCAAACAATAAAACATGAAGCGCTTCTTTCGTTTTTTCAAGCACGGCGTAGTCAAATACGGCATCTTCAAACGGAAGCGGGATCGTTGAACCAATTTCCATAAATAAATAACTACGTATATCTTCTACATCGATTTCTTTCGGTAACGCAACTTTCCGAATAACGATGAGTGGATCAGGAACGAGGAATCGTACGCGGCGACGTTTCATTTTCCACATGTCGACACATTGCTCCATAATATGAGCGAGCTGTTCTTCATCGACAATTTTCCCGTCCCGCACAATTCCTTCTGGGAGCGGCCATTCCTCACACGTATGCAAAACGAGCGGTTGCTGTTGTTTTAACTCGACATAGCGAATGACGTGATCTTTTATAACAATGTTGCCCACTTTATGTTTCATCGAAAAAAGCCGCATAGTTCGTTCTCCTTACATCATAACCTTTACGTACGCGTGGATGATCGTTTCCCCGAAAAAATAAGCGATTAACGTCCCAACGACGATCGCTGGTCCAAACGGCATCGGTTCGCCTCGTTTCACACGCCCGAGCGCCATGCCAATCAGTCCGAATATCGTCCCGACGAGCGTCGATAAAAAGAACGCTAAAACGGTAAGCTTTGCGCCAAGCGCCAAACCAATTAACGCAAATAACTTAATATCTCCACCGCCCATGCCACCTTTACTCACAACCGCTATTACAAACAATATCATAAACCCAACAACACTACCGAGCAAACTATCCCACCAAGGAGTAAGCGGAGCAATCCATAAACGTTCAACAAGAAGAAGTGGAGTGAAAAATAATAAAACACGGTTTGGGATAACCATATAATGCACATCAGAAACAAAAATAATAACGAATAAAGAAATGAGCGTCCAACTAACGGCTACTTCCGCTGACCAACCGACAAAAAGCGGGGCAAGCGTAAACAATATAGCCGTGGACAGCTCAATTAACGGATAAACAAAGGAAATGCGCGCCGAACACGCGCGACATTTCCCTTTTTGCAACACATACGAAACAACTGGAATTAACTCTAACGCCGTCAACGTTCGCTTACAATGTGGACAATGCGAACGCGGCGCAACAATCGACTCCCCCTTCGGCACCCTTAACCCAACAACATTATAAAATGAGCCGAGGAGAAGACCTAAAACAAAAAATGCAATATAATATGCTGTAAACACGATCTTTACTTCCCTTAAACGATGTTATCTCACATTATCACGTTTTAACTGATCTTCAGCTACAGCTTTATTATCACTCGTTTGAACACCCCGAGAAGAATTCACTAATTTGACCTTATAACTCAATTTATTGTTACTATCAGCAGAAATAACAACATAAGAATCTGAACTTGGTTCAGTTAAAGTAGCTGAAGGAGCAGGAGTGTTGGCTGTAGCTTTTGTATAGCCTAAACCATCTGGATCCTTCACGGTCTCTAAGTATCCTTTATCCTCTAAATAGGAAAGATTTACATACAAACTCTGGCTTTTCGGAGGAACAAGAGATTTATCCGCTGTCACAGCAATTTTTGCAGCGTTAATCATTTGTTGTGCGTTTGCTACATGGGCGTCTTTTTTGGAGTTGTCGATTAATCCCCCAATACTCGGAATCGCAATGGCAGCAATGATCCCTAAAATAACGATGACTGCCAACAACTCAATTAACGTTAAACCTTTTTCGTTACGAATGAATCGTTTTAACATAATTCCTCTCCTTTGCAATTTTCTGTTTTCTCTCATCATTTTACACGATCACAGTCTAGTTGAAAAGTACTAGTTTTATTGTTGAATATGATTAAATATATCAAACATCGGCACTAAAATGGATGTGACGATCGTCCCAACAACGCTTGCAAGCAATACGATCATGAGCGGCTCAATTAACGATTTTAAACGATCGGTCGCTGCTTCGACTTCCGCTTCGTAAAAGTCAGCGACTTTGGCAAGCATCGCATCAAGTGAACCGGTTTGCTCTCCGATCGCAATCATTTGTGTAACAAGTGGCGGAAATGCCCAATGTCGCTTCATTGGCTCTGTTAACGATTCCCCGCGTTCAAGCGCATCACGCGATGTACGAATGACGCGGGCAACGACTTCGTTTTCAACAACCGTTTCAACGATCGCAAGCGCTTGTAAAATCGGAACAGCGCTTGAAAAAAGGGAACTTAATGTGCGCGTCATGCGCGCCAGCACCGCTTTTTGCATCATTCCACCGAAAATTGGCATGCGAAGCATGAGAACATCTAAGTAATATTTCGTTGCTTTTTGTCTTCTTAACACGATCAATAAAATATATAAAGCGATAAACAGCAAAATAACGCCCCACCAATACGTTTGCATCACTTCGCTTGCACGTAAAACAAACTTCGTAATGGCCGGCAACTCTGCACCAAAATCAGCAAACATCGAAACGAATGTCGGAACGACGCTCACGAGCAAAAAGATGACAACGATGACAGCAATGATTCCAACAACGATCGGATATGCTAAAGCAGACACAATTTTTTGTCTTGTGCGATGCACTTTTTCAAAATGATCGGCAAGCCTTTCGAGCGTTTCGTCAATGCTTCCGCTCGCTTCTCCCGCACGAATCATATTGACGACGAGCGAAGGAAAAATGTTCGGATGATCGGTCATCGCGACAGATAACGGTTGACCGCTTCTTAATTGCTCCTCAATGCGCACGAGCGCTTTTTTTAACGCTTTACTTTCTGTTTGTTCCCCTAAAATGCGAGTGGCGTCAACGATCGTCACCCCCGCTTTTAACAACGTGGCAAATTGGCGTAAATAAATGACGAAATGCTGCAGCTTCACAGGATTTCCAAACGTAATTTCTTTTGTTAATAACGTCTGCGGTACTTCGCGTACATCAATGACTTTTAATCGTTGCTCCCGCAATTTCATCATGACATCTCGACGCGAAGAAGCAACGATCGTACCTTTTTTCACTCGCCCATGCACATCGCGTGCTTCATAGCGAAATTGCGCCATCTATCTCATCCTTCCTGCAAATACGGCTCCACCGATTCTTTTGCAATGAACCCTTGCTGCACAAGCTCTTTAATGTTCGCTTCAAGCGTATGCATGCCGAGCGCGCGGCTCGTTTGCATAATGCTCGGAATTTGATGAATTTTTCCGTTACGAATTAAATTCGCAATCGCTGCATTGTTAATTAATATTTCTGTCGCTGCGATGCGCCCGTTTTTTTGAGCGCGTGGAAATAATCGTTGCGAAATAATTGCAACTAAAACGGTTGCCAATTGAATGCGAATTTGTGTTTGTTGTTCAGGTTGAAACACATCAATGATGCGATCAATTGTCGCCGGTGCGCTGGACGTATGCAGCGTCCCGAATACGAGATGCCCTGTTTCTGCGGCGGTAATAGCTGTTTGAATCGTTTCTAAATCGCGCATCTCTCCAACTAAAATGACATCCGGGTCTTGACGCAGCGCTGCCCGAAGTCCGTTTGCGAAGTTGTTTGTATCCGTCCCGACTTCACGCTGGTCAATAATGCATCCTCCATGCTTATGCACGTATTCAATCGGATCTTCAAGCGTAATAATATGTTTGCGCATCGTTTTATTCATATAATCGATCATTGCGGCTAACGTCGTCGATTTTCCGCTTCCTGTCGGTCCAGTAACGAGAATAAGACCTTGTGGTTTTGTCACTAACTTTTTCAATACATCTGGCAATTGCAATTCTTCAAGCGTCGGAATTTTTGTCGGTATGGTACGAATGGCGAGCGATATGCATCCACGCTGTTTAAACACATTTACACGAAAACGAGAAACACCTGATAGGCTATATGACAAATCTAACTCGCCGTCTTTTTCAAAACGCGGCCACATATGCTCCGGAACAATCGCTTTTGCCATTTGTTCCGTATCGATTGGCGATAACACCTCTTGACCGTATCGTTTTAAATCTCCGTTCACGCGAAAAATCGGGGGAACGCCGACCGTTAAATGAATATCAGATGCTTTTAGCTCAAATGCGGCACGTAACATCGCATCTACTTTTTGTTTCATCTTCATCACCTTATCCAATGCTTACACGCAACACTTCTTCTGTTGTCGTGAGCCCTTGTTTCACTTTTAATAGTCCGTCATCAATTAAAAAGATCATTTTATTTTTTATCGCAATTTCGCGCAGTTTCGAAAGCGATTCGCCATTTAAAATCACTTTTCTCATTTCATCAGACATGACCATTAATTCATGTAGCGCAATACGTCCTTTATATCCTGTCATATTGCACGTCGGACAGCCCCGCCCCCGCATCACTTTTTCAATTTTTAAACCACGACGCGCGAAAATGTCGATTTCTCGCTTCGTCGGTTCGTGCTCTTCTTGACAATCGCGACAAACGCGACGCACGAGACGTTGAGAAACAACCCCTGAAAGTGATGTGGCAACTAAAAACGGCTCGACCCCCATATCAATTAAACGAGCAACAGTGCTTAATGCATCGTTTGTATGCAACGTACTTAACACGAGATGTCCTGTTAAAGAAGCACGAATCGCCACTTCCGCTGTTTCGCGATCACGAATTTCTCCAACCATAATAATGTTCGGGTCTTGACGCAAAATCGAGCGCAACCCTTCGGCAAATGTCATCCCGACATTTGGATTGACTTGAATTTGGTTCACTCCTTCGAGCTGATATTCGACCGGATCTTCAATTGTAATAATGTTCACATGTTCGCCGTTTAATCGGTTCAATGCCGCATAAAGCGTCGACGATTTTCCTGAACCGGTCGGCCCCGTAATTAACACGATGCCCGTTGGTTGTTCGATCAATTGAATAAACCGTTGTAAATTCAATTTATTAAATCCAAGTTTGTTTAAGTCGTTTAACGCCGCTCCTAAGTCAAGCACGCGCATAACGATTTTTTCACCATAAATCGTCGGCAATGTCGATACACGCAAATCGACCGGGTGAAAATCGATATTCATTTTAATACGTCCATCTTGCGGAACGCGATGTTCTGTAATATCCATATTCGCTAAAATTTTAATACGCGCCGTTAACATTCCTTGCATATGCTTAGGCAACGCTCGTTCTGTACGCAAAATGCCGTCGATGCGATAACGAATGACGACTTTTGTTTCCTGGGGGTCAATATGAATATCGCTCGCCCGCTGTTCTACTGCCATTTGTAAAATTTGATTGACGAGTCGAACAATCGGCGAGTCATCTTCAACAAGTTTCTCTTGTTCGCGCACTTCTTGCGCAGGAGCAATGTTTAAAAATTCTTCCACCGAATCATCAATATCGTAATATTTATTAATTGCCCGTAAAATATCATCTTTTGATGCAATAGCTACTTCAATATGAAAGCCCGTCGATAAACGCAAATCATCAATCGCAAAAAAGTCCATTGGATCTGCCATTGCAACAAATAGCCGATCCCCTTCTTGCTTTAAAGGAATAAGCATGTTTCGTTTCGCAAATTCTTTCGGTACGAGATTCGTTAATTTCGGATCAATTGGATAACGATATAAGCTGACGTGTGGGATGCCAAGTTGAAACTCTAATACTTCAATTAACTGTTGCTCCGTAATGTATCCTCGCTGCAACAACGCATCCCCTAATTTTTGACCAGGTGCTTTTTCTTTTAACGTTTCTTCGAGTTGTTCTTTCGTAATTAATCCCGCTTCAATAAGCAAATCGCCTAATCTTTTTCGCTCTTGCTTTTTCATGAGGTCTCATCCTCATTTCCTTTCATTTGCTCGTTTTCATTTCCCCATATATCATCTTGTTGTGGTAACTGTGTTGAAGGTGATTCATTTGGAGTTGGTGTCTCACTTGTTCCGTTATTTACTCCCGATCGCAACCCACGCAATTCGACGCGATGAACAGGTGGATAAAAATCTTCCGAAACGGGTACCGTCTCAATTAATGTTCGGTTTCGATCGTACACTTCTTTATACAAACGAATGAGCATTCCTTTTTTTCCTTCTTCCTTGATCCGCTTTTCGTTCGGCTTCAACAATGCGCTATATTGGACAATCGTTTTTGGATCGTAATATTCAATTGGATCCGTCTTTAATACATATTGATACATAAACGGTATTCCTGTAAGAGAAAGTTTCATTTGACTGCCTTCCGTTCTCATTTCAACCGTGTACGACTGATCGTTTGGATTAAAAAACATAAAGTCTTTTTTATTTTGTTCAACAGCTGCTTCAAATCCTGCCTTAATCCCATTTGGTAATATAGGGCTCGTATGCCGTTCAACAATTTCAAAATTTGTCGGTACAACCGCCTCATACAATCCAGATGCAAATAACGTCATCGCTTCTTTTGATAAGCTTATTCCTTGCTTTTTGAAAAAGTCCAAAACAGAAAACACTTGTTTTGGCTCAATGACAACGGTTGTTTGCGTTATCGCATGAAGTTCTTGATGGAACGGGATAGTTGCTTGCGATAATATCGTTTCCTTTTGCATCTCTTCTCGAACGTATTGACTAAGAGATAGTTGAGCAGATGTAAGCGAAGCTGCAGCTTGTTCTACTTGTGCTCTTACTTTTTCAACATCGATCCAATCACTTAATGCACCAAGCGAAGAAATCACATCTTGCAAAGCTTGTCCATTAACGGAAACGAGGAGAGGGGTAGTTTTTCCGCTCTCCGCTTGTTTCATGCTCTCCTCAATATGAAATGTAAAATGATTAGTTTGTACCGTTGCTTCTTTTCCTTCTAGCATGAGCGTAATCGTCGCTGATTGTTTCCACTCATTTACTTTTTGATTGATTTGTTCATACGCTTCTTCGTATGAACGATTTGATATATCGACTGGTCCGATCATCGTTCCTTCAACAAATGTATCGCCACTAACGAACGACTCGTACGCCCATGTCGCCACTTTCGTACTTGCAAGTAAATATGAAACGGTAAGAAGTAACGTAAAAAACAACTTAAGCGAAGCGATTTGGCGCACGGCATACGCCTCCTTACTCGACATTCATCGACAGTTCAATAACAACGTCTGGCCCTTCTTCTTGGGCACGAATAATATGTTCTTTCGTTAAAATTGTATCTTTCGAGATGAATATTTGACCGTTTGCATCCACAATATCTTTTAACACTCGTTTTCCTGTTAACATATCAATTTGTTTTCGACGCAACTCATCAAGTTCAGTTTCAACTGTTTTTGGAGCAATTTGTTCAATAAGGGGCTCTACTTGCGTCCCTTTTAGTGGCAACAATTCACTCACGTCCGAAGCAACTGTTTGCTGTGCATCTTCATGAACAATTAATAATTCTTTTCCATACGTAATGACGTGATCAGCACGAACGATGCGAGATTCATTTCCAATTTGCACTTCAATCCCGGTAATTTGTCCGGTTTCTTCGTCAATATAAAACTCCGTTGCTTCGCCAAGCAATTGTCCTTTTCTTGTCATTACTTTCGCTTGTTTAATCGAAATTTTTTTATTGACAAGCTCATTTGCGATCGGAATGACGTTTAAATCGAGCACAGCTCGCTCTTCTTCAACCGTTACCGCAAATTCACCAATTCCGATGACGTTTCGAAACGGAATCGCTTTCATACTAATTTCCCAATTTTCTTGATCAACAATTAAAAAATCGACTGTTCCTTTTTCTGGGTTTAAGACAAGTGACTTCACTTGTCCGAGTTGAACTCCGTTTTGAATGCTAATGACTGGAAGACCAATAACTTGTGTGCTACTTTTCATTTTTTCCACCCCATTTTTTGTTCAGCGTAATGTATCATATGTGTTAATTGTTGTTGAATCATTGGATAAGACCCATATTGAGCATACAATTGTTTTGCAAAAAGATGTAGCTTTTCATATTGTTTTGAAGCTACATAATGCTCCATTAATACATTTGCAAATGTATAATAATCTTGTTCGTGTAAGCGAGGGTGCAAATGTTTATGAATAAGCTGTTCATATTCCGCATCCGACAACGCTGGACGCATCGCGTATAAAGAAGCAAGTAAATTTTTTAGCAAAGGTTTTGGAAGTATACGCAAAGGTTCATTTGTGTTTTCTTCCGATGTTGTTTCCATCTCGTCATATGCGCTCTGAAACAGTTGTTCTTCATAAACAACCGCTTCTTCAATCATCGGAATGTTTGTCCCTTCGTCTTGCTCGTGTAAAGCATGATCGATACTCGGAATGATATCCATTTCTTGCTCGCTCACTGTATGTACGACAAGACTTTGTAACGTCGTTTCGCTTTCATGTCGTTCGTTAGCCATTTGTTCGATCGGTTGTTCTACGATAGCGAGCGTTTCTATATCAAGCCCTTCTTTTATTTCACTCCCAAATACTTCATCGCGTGACGTTTCATCACTTGTTTCGCTAAGCAAATCATCCCACCGTTGTTGCATGATAAACGCTTCGTCTACATCTATGTCATCGTTGTGTAACGGTTCAATGACATCGTCCATATCCGCGATCGGTTCAATCGTATCATTATATTCATCTTTTAACGGCTCGAGCGAAACGGGTTGCTCGACTTCCTGCCAATCACCCTCACTCCATTTGACATCGGTGTCATCTACTTGTTGCAACTCATTTTTCGGATTTTCTTCCACCGCTTCTTTCCTAACAAGCGGCTGTTCATCCTTTCGCTCATCTTCTCCGTCATCTTCGACAATAAAACCGTGCTCATAAATGCGTGCATAAAATAAATGACCGAGCTTTTGTTCAAGTAAATATGTACTTGCGATCACTAAAAGAAAAAGAAACAATGTAGCTTGCCATAATGGAAATTGTTCGATCGCAATGATGCCAAAAGCGCTTAATAAACAAGCGACCGTTAATACAAGAGCAATCCCTTTTTTTGTCCACCCAAAAGGCAACCGAATATAGATGGGGATTAATATGAGAAAAAAGATCGCAAAAAATAAGTACGCCAAGTCGCTCCCCCCATTCAAAATGATACAACACCTAACTCTAACATATTGTATAATAAAGTTATGTATTTTAAAAGAAGGAGAAGGAAAATGTGTCAAAAGAAAATGAATATTTTTGAACGTGGGTTTACTTTAATTGAAGTGCTCCTATCGATCGTCATTTTGTCGTTTGTTGTCAGTGGCATGTTTATGTTTTTTACAAATGCGATGACATATACGACATATAATCAATCAAAAACGGTTGCTATAAATATTGCACGCGGTGTGATTCATTATATGGAACAGCTTGATTTTCAAACAATAGCCAAATATACAACCGATCATATCACACAACAAACACCTTTTGTTCGTTTTGATGCTTCATCGTGTTCAAATTCGTCTTTATTCCCTAACGAAAATGTATGTAAAGCTGTTTTTTCACCGACGATTAACAATGTCGCATACGATGAAGAAGACGTACAAGCTTGGCTCATTCCATACGATCAAGCGATATGGTCGCAAATAAAAACAAACCCACCAACTGAATTTCCTGCCCCTTTAAAACAAGTGATTCAACAAGAAAAAGAAATGGCTGAAGACGTAAGCAATTATTTACTTCGTTTATATGTCACCGTTCGTTCAAACAACGAAGTAGTCGTATTAAAAGGAGTGATCGCCGATGAACGTATTCGCTAATGAACGAGGATTGACGCTTATCGAACTGCTTGTTGGGCTAGCGATCACATCGATCATTGCCGCTTCTGCATACGGCGTATTTACAGCAGGAACGAAGGCGTATAAACGCATCGGCATTGAAAATCAACTACGAAGCGAAGCGGACATATTAATGACTACAATTTTTAACGAGCTTTATACGCTGGCGCCGGACGGTTTAAAAAAAGATGAGTCAAATAACTACACACTTACATTTGTCAATCAAGTAAAAAAAGAAATTGATACAAATACAGGGCTCGTGGAAGAAAGGGAAAAAGGAAATGAAACGCTACAAATCATGATCGACGCGTCAACCGGAACGTTACAAATGAACGGCAAACAAATTACGACACCTAACTTACGAATTATTCCTGAACAATCTACATTCACTTATACGTGCATTCGAGAACAACAAAACGTATGTAAAAGCGGCATCATTTCGATTCGTTTATCTGTTCAAGACAACGATCATCGAAATCCGGATGATCCATTATATATTGAACCGTTTACGTTACAATCACAATTCGGTTTTTAAAGGGGGGATGGATGTGAACGAAAAAGGATACAGTCTTGTGCTCGTGATGCTAACCGTCACTGTCTTTTTTATTATCGGGCTTACGATTTTATCTGTTAGCATATATCAAGCAAAATTTACACAAGTGCGTATAGAAGATGTCACATCGCTTCACGATGCCGTCAAAAACGTAGAAGAAACGATCGCTGAACTGAAAGTAAAAGTCGAACAGTTAACGTTATCAACCCCTGCGCAGCTTGATCTTGATTTAGGCAATGCACAAGCAGGTTTTTTGAACGAGCTCATGAACCGCCATGGCGTCACGATCGAAGATATAACGGATGCGAAAGGAATTGTGCGCAATCAATTATTTACGCGCGTCTTTCGCATATCTGCCCCTTACGGAAAAAAAGTCGTTACACGCGAAGTAATTATTACGAATGCGCCAAGCTTTTTAAAATATGCCCTTGGCTCCCGTGAAAATGTCACATTAAATGGCGGGGCATATATTGATGGCAATATATATGCAGGGAAAAATATATACATCACAAACGTCGCTAACTATATTTACAACTCAACGCTTTATTCTGTGCAAACATCATTCCCGACGACAAGCGAAAAAAGTATATTGTTTGTTGAAGGAAATCGCTATGCATGCGATCACGGAAACGGAGCAAAAAGTTGTTACACGATATCAAACGAATTTACAAAAAACATGAACGATTTTTCATCTAGCTCCCTGTCGTTTCAATATCAAGGACCGAGCGTCCAAAAAGAACAAGAGGAGTTTATTGATGTGAACTTTGATCTCACATTAAAAGATAAACTGCTCTCCGCAGCTGGTATTGATGCATTTGATCAAAGTAAACAAACGCAATATCGAAATCTCATTTCTTTACCATTATCAGAGCTTATAGAACAAGTAAAATCATCGTTTGTGACTGTTGTCGTTAATGACCTTATCGATTTATCAACCGCATTAGAAGGGGCAATTGCAAGCGGAAAATCTATTTTTCTTGATACGAGTACGATTCCTTATTTTGATATTTCTTCATTGACTTTAAATGATAACCAATGGTTAATTGTAAACGGCGACTTGACATTAGAAAACGCAGGAAGTTCTCCTTTACAAATTTCAGGAAACATCATTGTCCTCGGCAACTTAACGATTACAGGGGAAGTGGCGTTCGATTCTACTGTTTACGTCAACGGAAATACTTCGATTTACAATACGACGATTAGCGGCTTAAACGGAAAAGAAGTCGTATTATTAACAAAAGGAGAGCTCGAAATCGCCCGCGTGAACGAATTTACGAACAATTTTTCACTCACCACCCCGAATTTAAAAGGATTTTTTTATACAGATAGCAATGCTGTGATGTATGCTGTTGGTTCATATGTAAATATTGAAGGAGGGCTATTTGCGCGCGGGAATAGCTCAATCATTCCGTACACAGATGAAAACGGGTTAATCATCAATACGTATCGCGGGGAAACGAGCGATAGCGGAACGAATCTTTCGTTTCAAGCGCCTATATCATCAGAAGAAGAACAAAAACAATATGCTCGCTTTGTTGTCAAACATAATAAAGATGTATTTATTAACCGCGGTCTCGGTTTACCGCTTGTCAAACAGCTTGCCGTCATCGTTGATGAACTGCGGGTACAATAGAAAAAGGAGCTACTTCGCTCCTTTTTCTTTTAGCTGTTTGATTATGTTTTCATGTTTCCAATATTGCGCAAGAGAAAGCGCTGTGTTACCCGTCTGATCTTTTATGTGTACATCGGCTCCGTAACGAAGTAAAAGCGTTACTAACTCATCATATCCGTATTCTGCCGCAACCATTAATGGCGTTTTTCCGATGTTCGTTTTTGCGTTGACATTTGCCTTTTTCCCTAATAAATATGTTGCTACGTCAATAAAATTTCGTTCAACAGCTTTATATAATGGCGTTTCACCGGCTTCATTGGCGATCTCCGTATTTGCTCCCCGTTCATATAAAAAGCGGACAACATCCACATTCCCTGCCTGCACAGCAAGCAATAATGGCGTTTCACCTTGTTTATTTTTTGCATTGACATCAACATCGTATTGGCAAACGAGTTGAACGAGAGAAAGATTTCCACTCCCTGCAGCGATATGCAATGGGGTATTGTTTTCCTTATCTTTTTCACGCACCGTCTGTTCGTTCACCATTTGTTTCACAATTTCAATATTTTCTTCATCCCCTTGAGCCAAAGAAGAAGCAAGTGCAAAATGAAGGGGAGGAAGCGGCATGACAGCCGACTTTCCTCCAGCTTTCAATAGTTGTACCGCAATTTCACGCTGACCGTTCCGCATTGCTACATCAAGCGGTGTCTCATTGTTCATTTTAAAGTTAATGTTTTTTTCTTGTTTCATATAGTCGCGAACCGCTTCCATGTTTCCTTGCTCGATCGCTTTGATGAATTTTTGTTGCTTTTCTTCTTTTGACGGGAAGCATCCGCTTAATAAGCTGATGATGACAACTAGCATCATCACTTTTTTCATACGTGTTCACATCCTTCATTAGTACAGCCAGCCGTTTTTATTTCCGCCTTTCGTTGGATCTGTCGCTTGTTCAACAATGCGAATGACTGTTGATGCCGTCCACGTCTTTCCTGTTTCATCAACGAGTTTCACCGTCAGTGGTGTTTCACCGAGACGTTTCGCAGTGACTTCCCCGTTTTGATCGACAACGGCATAGTAACTATTTTCGACAGTAAATGAACGGCTTACAATTTTTGTCGTCGCATTAGCTGGAATCGGTGCAATGTATGGCAATACATTGATCGTTTTTCCTTTTTGGACAAGTAACGTCGATGGAAGGGAAATACCTGTCAGCGGCGAACCAACATGCACGATTGCTGTTCCGATCACACCGTTGTGTGCTTGCGCTGTCACTGTCACTTGCCCTGTGCTTAGTCCTGTGACACGACCGTTTTCATCGACAGAAGCGATATTCGGATTGGACGAGCGCCATTCAATTGTTTTATACGTCGCATTATTTGGCGCAACCGTTGCGGTGAGCGTAACCGTTTCACCAATGTTCATATTTACAATTGTTGGTGAGACGACAACGGCAGTTACCGGAATCGACTGAATTGTGACGGTCACCGTTTTTTCAATGAGTTCATCATTTCTATTGAACGCCTGAACAGTTAACGTCGTTACCCCTTCTTTTAATCCTGTAATCGTTCCGTTTGCACCATTCACCTCAGCATACAAGCTATTTCCTAGTGAATAAGATACCGCTTTTTTCGCATCCGAAGGTGATACGGTTATTGGAATCGGAATCGTTTCACCGACATAAACAGTAAAGTTTTGAATTGTTATCGAATCGACTGGAATGCGTACAATGACCGTCATTGTCGCTGTTTTGACGTTACCGAACATGTCTTTTACTTTTGCCGTCACTTGTGCTGTTCCTTCTTGTATTGCGGTAATGACGCCGTTTTGGTCAATCGAAATGACTTGCCCATTACTATTTTCGCTCCATTCTACTGATGCAATTGTCGCTTCTTGCGGCAAGACGTTTAACAATAGCCGCGCATTTTTTGGTACACCACGGTTCACAAAAATTGTGCTTGGCAGCGTTGCATCTGTCACTTTGTAATCAGAAACGAAAGATACGGCATTAAACGATAAATTAACGACTTGCGTATTTATATCTTTGTACGTCAGTTTAGCTTGTGAGAGCGAAAACGTTCCTTTCGCCGTCGGTTTCACTTGAATCGTAAACGTTTGCGGTTCAGCAATATACGTTGTTCCTGATTTAATAAACGAAATATCAGGCAACGTTCCTTGAATTGTATAACCTTCTGTCACCGTTCCTTGTTTTGTAAATCCGTTTGGCAATGAGACAACTTCAATGCCTGCCGGCAATTTTTCTTCAAACGCGACGTTCGTTACGTTTAACAACGTATTCGTTAATAAAGATAACGGTTTTGGTGTTAACGTATATTGCATCGCGATCGGTTCGTTAACAGGTGTGAGCGTTTTTGAAATCGTTCGACTAACTTCGATATTTGCCGATACTTTTTCAATGATCACTTGAAATTCTTTTGTTACTTTTGCTCCACGCCCATCTGTTGCTTCAATTTTAATCGTCGCTGTCCCACCGTTTGGCATATTGTGTGGAATAGATTGAATGATCGTCTTTCCGTTTGGCACATTGTTTTGAGCATACACTTCTTGACCGTTTAACCATACTTTCGTTGAAAACGTTCGGTCAACTAAATCTAAATCTTCCACTTTATACGATAGCTCAATCGGCTGGTTGCTCGGAATTTTTTCGTTTTCTTTCGGTGTGATAACTGTCAACTGCGGTGCATGGTTCGAACCGAAAAACGCACGATACATCGTATTGACGAATAGTTTTTGTTCTTCAAATGGAAATCTTTTTTTATTGTTCTCGTATCTTAATGCACTTGAAGCCCCAACATGACCTGTTCCGGAATAAGTCACATTTCCCTTGGAATACGTATAATAGTGATTCCAACTGTCATATACGTCACGTGGAGAGCCATTAATGTTATACCACACAATAATATTTTCATCTTCTAAATCAAGCGTATAGTATTGGTTATGTGTTTCTGCAATTGCAATGCTATCGCTTAGTGCAAAAGGATAATTTGTCATTAAACCACTATTCACTTGTTTTGTACTTGTTGACGGACTTGGAGCTCCATTTCCTAAATCTGTCCACGGTTGAATTTGTCCAACGATCGGACCAAATTCACTGACCCATACGTTATTTGGTGGTCCGAACATGACATCGTGTGTAAACATAACGCTTTGACCAGATTGAATAAAGTTTTTAACGGATTGGACTGCATTTGGATTTAGAGTAGTAGATCCACATCCGTTATAACAATCGGCAAATCCAAAAATGATCATATCATATTTTCCATTAATCACTTCATGTGAGTAATTCGGTTCGTACGTTTTGCTTTTTTGAAAATCATCTAATGTTGTCACATCAATATGAATGTTATATTCGTTCGCACGACTTAAAAATTTCGGGTCCATATTTTCTATATTTAATAATGAGCTCACATCGTTCCCTTTACGAATTTGTAACACTTTAATGTTTGCGACAACATCTTGAAACTTCACAAATCCTTTTTCATAATCTTTTAACGCACTCGTTTCATCAACGATTTCTACCTTCCAATAACGCGGACCTGAATAACCAGCTGGAAGCGTGTATGAAATCGTTCCTGTCGCTCCTTGTACTTGTTTAGACGCGACAATTTCTTCGCTCGTATATTTGTCGTTAAAATCAGAGTCAATATATAAGTTTACAGTTAGCAATTTATTTTGAAATTGCGTATAATTGGTGATTTGATATACGAACGACAATGTGTCCCCTTTTTTATACGTTTGTGTAGGAGATGGGGCATTTGTTAACACGAAATGAGGACGTTTCGTGCCATTTGTCGCAAAGTAGTTTTTTATGTTCGTATTCGCTGTGAAGAAAATAACATTTTGCTTTGTCGTCCATGCATTTGATTGAGAGTAGCTATGCAGTTTACTTGTTGGATGTTTTTTCATACTATCGTCATGAAGAAAAACAGGTAACCCCTTGTCAATATAAAATGTTTTTATTTGTCTAGCTTTTAAGTCTGTAATGTCATTTAATACATCCGCTGTATTATGCAGTTTCTCTCGTTCTGTCTTGCTAAGTGTCGGCGCATTATCTGGTATCTTCTTAGGATCATAATTCCCCTTCGAAATGACAATAGCATCATATTTCCCGTCTAATTCGTCCCGCAAAGCGACAAAGCGCTTCATCGTCATCGTCGTCACGTTTATATTCGACGTACTTCCTAGTTCTTTTTTTAACGGTGACGAAGATAATTGATCGGCATGACTAACAATTTCGAGCACATTGTATGTGATATTATCAGTAGCTCGCACAGTCATAACAGGAATAAACAAAGGAACAAGCAAAAGAAGTGTTAAAAACACCGAAACAGCTCTTTTCACCCACCTCTCCCCCTTTCAAAAGTCCTATTTTTTATCTATTATACCAGTAATCTTGCCATTATTTATATTTATTTTTTATAAAATTTCGTACGTTTGAGATGAAATAAAGCGAACCTGTAATTAAAATGATGTCGTCTTTTCCCGCTTGTTTTCGTTTTTCTTTTAGCCATTGTTTCCAATCGTTCGTGCATTGAACGTTTGGATGTGTCGCTTGTTCGGCTAGTTGTTCGGCGGACAGAGCGCGTGGAAAATCAAATGTTGTAAACGTCAGCGTATGTGCAATCGTTTCTAGTTTTCGAATCATCGCTGTGACTGGTTTATCCCCTAACGCTGTAAAAAGGACATGCACACGATGGTTCGGATAATGGGCGTTCATTGTCGCCACGAGGCTATCGATTCCTTCTTCGTTATGCGCCCCATCAATAATAATAAGTGGGCGATCGTTCATCTTTTCAAATCGTCCGAGCCACTCGGCTTTCCGAACGCCGTTATACATATGTTCTCGCTCAATCAAAAACGAATAATACGTGCGTAAATAATCAGCCGCCATTAGCGCAAGTGCTGCGTTTTTCACTTGATGCTCGCCAAACATCGCCGTCGTGACATCATGATATGTCGTAAACGGTGTTTGTAATGAAAAACGTTCCCCATCGCTCGTCGGTTCATGAGCGAAAACGGTAAAATCGCGACCGAGCGCATATACTTTCGAACGTACAGATACTGCTTTTTCCTCTACGACCCGTACAGCTTCAGGCTGGTCGATCGCAGTTACAACAGGGATCCCTGCTTTTATAATTCCCGCTTTTTCAAATGCGATTTGTTCAAGTGTATTCCCTAATATATGTATATGATCGTAACCGACATTTGTAATCACCGATAAGAGCGGATAAATGACGTTCGTCGAATCTAAGCGACCACCAAGTCCTACTTCAAAAATGACGACGTCTTGTACGTTCATTTTTCCAAAGTAATAAAGCGCCATAGCCGTAATGACTTCAAATTCAGTCGGACCACCTAATTCCGTCTGTTCTAATTCTTCTGCCAAAGGTTGAATCACTTGGACGAGTTTCATTAAATCAACGTCACAAATCGGTTGCCCATTGATGCTAATCCGTTCATTAAATTGTTCAACATAAGGCGATGTAAATGTTCCGACACGATACCCTGCTTCTTGTAATATATGACGTAAAAAACAAACGGTTGAACCTTTTCCATTCGTTCCACCAACATGAATTGCTTTTATGCGGCGTTGTGGATGACCGAGTTTTTCCATCATCCATTCCATTCGTTTCAATCCCGGCTTTACACCGAATGATAAACGACTATGAATCCAATCGACTGCTTCTTTATATGTGCGAACCATGAAAAATCCCTCCTGTGCAAAATGAAAGACGAACCCAAAGTGGATTCGTCTTCATCATAAAACTATTGCTTTAATTGTGCAAGACGGGCGCGAACAGCTTCACGTTTTTCTATATAGTCGCGCTCTTTTTTCCGCTCCTCTTCGACGACGTGCGCTGGCGCTTTCGCTAAAAATCCTTCATTGCTTAATTTCTTTTGCACACGCTCGACTTCTTGATCGAGTTTTTGTAACTCTTTTTCGAGGCGTTTCACTTCTTCTTCAATATTAATTAATCCTTCAAGCGGCAAGCTGAGTTCCGCACCTGTCACAACAGCCGTCATCGCTTTTTCAACAGTTGGAATCGCTGTGCCAATCACAAGTTCACTCGGATTGCAGAAACGCTCAATATATGAGCGGTTTTTCTCAAGCGTTGTTGCAATGTGCTCTTCTTTCGCTTTAATGTGTAACGTAATTGGCTTGCTTAATGGAGTATTTACTTCAGCGCGAATGTTACGCACCGCGCGAATAATATCAACAAGCAAACGCATTTGCTCAGCAGCTTCATGATTGCTTAGTTCAGGACGAACTTGCGGCCACGGAGCAACTGTAATCGACTCTCCTTCATGCGGAAGCTGTTGCCAAATTTCTTCCGTTACAAACGGCATAAACGGATGAAGGAGGCGCATCGTTTGATCGAGCACATAAGCAAGCACTGAGCGCGTCGTCTTTTTCGCTTGTTCATCTTCACCGTATAACGGTAACTTCGCCATCTCAATATACCAATCGCATAAATCATCCCAAATGAAGTTATATAACACGCGACCGACTTCGCCAAACTCGTATTTATCTGCAAGTTTTGTCACCGTTTCGATCGTTTCATTTAAGCGCGTTAAAATCCAATGATCTGCAACCGTTTTTTCACCGTTTAAGTCGATGTCATCATACGTGAATCCTTCCATGTTCATAAGCGCAAAACGAGACGCATTCCAAATTTTATTGACAAAGTTCCATGTCGCTTCAACTTTTTCTGTGCTAAAGCGCAAATCTTGACCCGGCGCGCTTCCTGTCGCTAAGAAATAGCGAAGCGAATCCGCACCGTACTGATCGATGACATCCATCGGATCGACGCCATTGCCAAGCGATTTACTCATTTTCCGTCCTTGCGCATCGCGCACTAATCCGTGAATAAGCACATCTTTAAATGGACGTTTTCCAGTAAACTCTAACGCTTGGAAAATCATGCGCGATACCCAGAAGAAAATAATGTCATAGCCTGTCACGAGCACATCTGTTGGGTAATAGCGATTGTAATCTGCCGATGTTTCATCTGGCCACCCCATCGTCGAAAACGGCCAAAGCGCAGAGCTGAACCATGTATCTAATACATCTGGATCTTGCTCCCAATTTTCGATATCTGCTGGTGGCTCATGGTCTACATACACTTCGCCCGTTTCTTTATGGTACCATGCTGGAATGCGATGTCCCCACCAAAGCTGACGGGAAATGCACCAGTCACGAATATTTTCCATCCAATGTAAATACGTTTTTTCAAATCGTTCTGGAACGAAATTTACTTTTCCTTCTGTTTTTTGTAGTTCAATGGCAGCTTCAGCGAGCGGCTTCATTTTCACAAACCATTGTGTCGATAAATACGGTTCAACGACTGCACCGCTACGCTCACTATGACCGACTGCATGCATATGTTCTTCGATTTTAAATAGCACGCCTTGTTCTTGTAAATCTTTCACGATTTGTTTCCGGCATTCGAAACGATCAAGTCCCTTATATTGAAGGGCGTTGTCGTTCATTGTACCGTCTTCGTTCATCACAAGAATGCGCGGCAAGTTGTGACGGTTGCCGATTTCAAAGTCGTTTGGATCGTGTGCTGGCGTAATTTTAACCGCCCCTGAACCGAACGACATATCAACGTATTCATCGCCGACAATCGGAATCTCACGACCAACGATCGGTAAAATGACTGTTTTTCCGATAAGGTGTTTGTAACGCTCATCTTCTGGATGAACTGCAACTGCTGTATCGCCAAGCATCGTTTCCGGACGCGTCGTCGCCACTTCAATATAGCCAGAACCGTCCGCAAGCGGATAACGCATATGGTATAGTGCACCTTGCACATCTTTGTATACTACTTCAATGTCCGATAGCGCTGTTTTCGTCACCGGATCCCAGTTAATAATATATTCGCCGCGGTAAATGAGCCCTTTTTTATATAACGAAACGAATACTTCCCGCACTGCTTTTGATAACCCTTCATCGAGCGTGAAGCGCTCGCGCGTATAATCGAGCCCAAGGCCGAGCTTAGCCCATTGAGAACGAATATGTCCCGCATATTCTTCTTTCCACTTCCATGTTTCTTCCACAAATCGTTCACGCCCTAAATCGTAACGTGTTTTTCCTTCGTGACGAAGCTTTTCTTCTACTTTCGCTTGCGTTGCAATTCCCGCATGGTCCATGCCCGGAAGCCATAAGACGTCGTACCCTTGCATGCGCTTCATCCGTGTAATAATGTCTTGTAACGTCGTATCCCACGCATGTCCTAAATGAAGCTTTCCTGTCACATTTGGCGGTGGAATGACAATCGTAAATGGCTTTTTCTTCTCATCGCTTGTTGCCTCAAAAAACTTTCCTTTTAACCACCATTCATAACGGTTTGCCTCGACAGCACGGTGGTCATATTTTGGCGGTAACATAAAAAATCCCTCCTTCACTAAAATAAAAAACTCCCTTCATCCGAAAAGGACGAAAGGAGACTCTTTCGCGGTACCACCTTTTTTCTTAAGCGATGCTTAAGCACTCAAATCGATAACGGCGACGTGCCGGCTTCTTCTACTATCGTTCAAAGAAGCAGCTCCAGGGCGACCTTCCGACGACCACAAACCTAGGAAATCTCGCAGCTATTGATTTCCCTCTCTGCAAGGCAGGTTACGCCGTACTCTTCCCTATCTTCGCTTTTTTCTATTCATACATAATACTATATAAAAATCATACGAATCGTCAATAAGGTTTGCCACATTTTCACTCTTTTATACATATGATAAAAAAAGAAAAGCCCCTCGAAGGAGCGAAACGTGTAAAAAGGATGTGAGCATATGCGTAAACGTTACAATCCGTACGCTTGGCCACCGTGGCTTAGAAAACTTCGCTTTATTGCTGAACAATGCATCATTCCGATTACCGTTGTTCAAGCGATCCGTACCGTTTTATTTCCAACAACAATCGACGTTATTTTACTCGCTATTTTCATTTTTCTTTCATTCGCTTTACATCACGATTGGATTTGATTTGTTTGCTTTTCTTCTTCCCACTTTCCGATGACATATTCGATGTTTTTCATTTGCCAATACGCTCGTTGCCAAACAGCTGTCATTTGTCGATGATGTCGCTGTTGTTCGTATCGATGAATAAGACGAACAAACCGATGTGGATCCACAAGTAAATGAAAAAATAAAAGTCGCTCATCTTCTTCAAGCGCTAATGTTTGTTCATATTGTGAAAGCCATTGTACAGCGTCATCACATGTCATCGGATACGTTTGCAAATATTGTCGAAAAAATAAAAGTAAATCATGAAATGGAGGCGCCCAGCGCGCTTGTTCAAAACTAATAAAATATGATGTTCCGTCGTCTCGCTCGACGTAATGTTGAAACGATGGACGACCGTGAATATAACAAATGCGAACCGTCTTTTTTTCCCGCATTCGCTCGCGCCACTCATTTAACGTATGTTCAGAAAATGTAATGGCGCGCATGATGTCGAGGAAATGAGTGCAACATTGTAGTTGAAACGGAGACATATACCATTGTTTTTCACATGTTTCTATATAATGAGTTAATGTTTTTTTAGCGTCCTCAAGGGAAAGTTTGCGTTCTTCGTAATACCGCTCAATTTCTGTTTCAATCGTTTGTATTTCTTTTAACGAATGTTTATGCCATCGTGCCAAATCATGAAAAAACGACGACCCCGGATCCGCTTTTTCTTTTAGCCACGGCATAATATAGTACCATTGCCCATCTCGCTTTTTCATTTCATAAATCGGAATGGCGAGCGGTATGCGTAAGCGATGGGCTTGCTCAATCGCCTGCCAATGTGCCAAAGATTTCACTCGTTTAAGCGCATATGTTCCATTTGTCGTTTTCCATCTTTCTACATTCTTATGTTGTTGCACCGTTTGCATCATCATGCAACCCTTTTACACTTTACTTGGCGTTGGAATGTATAACAACTGACCTTCGTGTATATCCGCACCGCTTTCTAAATGGTTTGTGCGCAACAACTGTTGGACAGATACATCGTATCGCTCGGCAATCTTGTCCAACGAATCACCTTGTTGGACAATACAAATTTTTAAACGAGCAAACGCCTGTTCTTCATTTTTGCCGAATAGCTTTGTTAAGTATAAGGCGTTTTCATTTCGTTTTTCGTTTGTATCTCTCCCTTTCATTTCAAGTTGAAACGATTGTTTTTCTTCTTTTTGTTCTTCCGCTCGTTCGACTTCACCGTCATCTTCTACTTGCTCATGTTGAAAAGACGGTTCTTCTACTTGTTCGCTTTCTTCATGAAACATATAAAATTTCGGAACGTTGACGATACTCCCTTGTTCTTCTTCTGTTTCTTCCTGTTGATATACTTCTTCCCGAGCAACAGCTTCAAACGGCTCGAAATCGTCTACGTTGTACGGCTCCCATTCGTCATCTTCGCGATCATGATCCATTTGAATGCCGTGAATCGCTACTTCTGCAATTAAACGTAATTCATGCTGCCTTAAATCATAATCGAACGATTCAATCATTACATATACTTGTTCAATGTCATCAATTCTCTCTTTCGGTACAGTGACGTCGATCGGGAATTGATGCAAAAATTCACCAATTTGTTCATCATTTATACGTACATGTTCCACATAGCGAACCGCTTCAAACGGTTGATCGTCCTCTCCATCTTCTTCTCGTTTCGTATATTCTCCTGATAACTCTAGCACACCGCGAATATACACATAATCTTCTTGTTCCTCAATCGTAATCGTCGGCTGTAGCGAAATGGATAATAATTGATCAACGTGATGTTCACGTCGAAAGGCAATCGCTTCTTCAATTGAAAAACGCAACATGCTCATCTCTCCTTCAACGTCCAAGTCATTTCACATTACTATGAGTATGAGAGAGAAAAAAGAAGTATGCATAAAAAAAGCGACGCCTTATAGGCAATCGCTAATTTTTGCAAACGCACGTCGCGCTGCTTCAATCGTCTTTTCAATATCTTCATCTGTATGCGCAGTCGACAAAAACATGCCTTCAAATTGAGATGGTGGCAAGAAAATGCCTTCGTTCGCCATTTCTTGATAATAGCGAGCAAACAAGTCTAAATCGGATGTTTTCGCTGTTTCGTAATTGATGACACGCTCATTTGTAAAGAAAATGCCGATCATCGAGCCCGCTTGGTTAATTGTATGTGGAATGCCATACGCTTTTGCCGCTTCGCTTAGTCCTTCCGCTAACCGATTCGCTTTTTTCTTGAACGCTTCGTATGTCTCTGGCGTTAATTGACGCAACGTTTCATAACCTGCTGTCATCGCCATCGGATTTCCCGATAACGTGCCCGCTTGATAAATTGGACCGCTTGGCGCAATTTTCTCCATAATATCGGCACGACCACCGTATGCGCCAACTGGTAGTCCACCACCGATGACTTTTCCAAGACATGTTAAATCAGGAGTGACACCATAATATCCTTGACCGCTATAATAGTCTACACGGAAACCTGTCATCACTTCATCAAAAATAAGAAGTGCACCGTATTCGTTCGTCACATCGCGCAATCCTTGTAAGAAACCAGGCTCTGGTGGAACAACTCCCATGTTTCCAGCGACAGGTTCTACAATGACAGCTGCGATATCCTCTCCAAACTTTTCAAACGCATAACGTACGCTTTGTAAGTCGTTGTACGGGACGGTAATCGTATGTTGGGCAATCGTTTCTGGCACTCCCGGGCTATCTGGCAAGCCGAGCGTCGCGACACCTGATCCGGCTTTAATTAAAAGCGAATCACCATGTCCATGATAACACCCTTCAAATTTCACAATTTTATTTCGTCCTGTATACCCCCGTGCTAAACGAAGAGCGCTCATCGTCGCTTCCGTTCCTGAGCTAACCATGCGAATGATTTCAATGGACGGCATGCGCTCCATCACAAGTTTAGCGAGTTCATTTTCGATTAACGTTGGGGCCCCGAAACTTGTTCCTGTTTCTGCTACTCGTTTTAACGCCTCGACAACTTGATCGTTTGCATGACCTAAAATAAGCGGTCCCCACGATAAAACGTAATCAATATATTCGTTTCCATCAATGTCGTAAATTTTTGATCCTTTTCCTCGCGCCATAAAAATCGGATCCATTTTCACCGATTTAAATGCGCGCACCGGGCTATTTACCCCACCAGGCATCAGTTTCACTGCTTCAGCATATGCCGCTTTGGAACGTTCATAGCTACGCATCACTTTTCCCCCTTTAGCCAACGAGCAACATCTTTCGCAAAATACGTTAAAATTAAGTCCGCTCCGGCTCGCTTCATGCTCGTTAACATTTCAAGTACAACTGCTTTTTCATCGATCCAACCGTTTTGTGCCGCTGCTTTCACCATCGCATATTCCCCGCTCACGTTGTAAGCGACGATCGGCAAATGGAAATGGTTTTTCAAGTCGCGAATAATGTCTAAATAAGACAGTGCCGGTTTCACCATTAAAAAGTCGGCTCCTTGGTCCACATCTGCTTGCGCTTCACGAAACGCTTCTAGACGATTGGCAGGATCCATTTGGTACGTTTTACGATCCCCGAATTGTGGTGCGCTATGCGCGGCATCACGAAACGGTCCGTAAAATGCCGAAGCATATTTGACCGCATAAGACATAATCGGGACATATGTAAATCCTTCTTCATCTAACGCTTGCCGAATCGCTGTGACAAACCCATCCATCATATTGGACGGTGCGATGATGTCCGCTCCGGCTTTCGCTTGACTTACTGCTGTTTTCGCTAACAATTCGAGCGTATCGTCATTAATAATCGTCCCGTTTTCTACGATACCACAATGACCATGGCTCGTATAATGGCATAAGCACGTATCAGCAATAACAACAAGTTCAGGAAACGCATCCTTTATCGCACGAATAGCACGTTGAACGATGCCGTGCTCACAATATGCTTGCGAAGCGATGTCATTTTTTTCATTTGGTACACCAAACACGATAATGGAACGAATGCCTAAGTCAACAGCTTCGCGCACATCTTCAAGCGCATAATCGAGCGACTGCTGATACACACCAGGCATGGATGGCACTTCATTTTTTATTTTTTCTCCTTCGATGACAAAAATCGGATAAATGAAATCTTCCGTATGGAGATGTGTTTCACGTACCATAGCTCGCAAATTGGCCGTTTGGCGCAAACGTCGATGACGTGCAAATTGCATATTATTCACTCCTTGTAAAATATTGATGAAGTTGTTCAACCATCTCGTCGATTGTATATGTATGTGGACAAACGTGAACAGGAAGTCCAAGCTGAAGTGCAGTTTGTTTCGTAATCGGACCGATACATGCGATTGTGACGAAAGACAAGTCAACGTTTTCCCCTGCGATCGCTTGTGCAAAACTATGTACCGTCGATGAGCTTGTAAACGTGATCGCATCAATCATTCGTTGCTGAAGAAAATGAATGAGTTGTGGTTTTGCTTCTTCGTTGTATGTCGTTTCGTATACAATCCAATCGGTCACGTTCGCTATGTTGCTTAATTGCTCGCGCAACGTGTCGCGCGCTAAGTTTCCTTTCACAAGCAAAATGCGCGCATGCGCTGAAAGCAACGGCTTTAACGCTTCGGCCAAACTTTCAGCCACAAACTCATTTGGAATCAAATCAACAACGACGTTTCGTTTTTGTAATGCTTTTGCTGTTTTTTCTCCTACCACTGCCACTTTTGGCCACGTTGGCGGCTTCATTTCGCCAATGTGCTCGAAAAAGTATTTGACGCCGTTTTGACTCGTAAACACGATCCAATCAAACGTATGCCACTTATGCAACAATTCCTGATCCGTCTGTTCCGCTCGTACGATGCGAATTAACGGCAGTTCCACAGGAATCGCACCGTATCGTTCTAACGTTTGCGATAACGCTTTTGCTTGCGCTTTCTCGCGCGTCACAAGCACCCGTTTCCCCCGAAGCATTTACCCCAGCTCCTTTAACACACGTTCAATGAGCTGTTTCGCTCCTCGTTCGATTAATCGCTTTGCCGCTTCCATGCCTACTTCTTCTGGCTCTGTTCCTCGCACAACTTCTTTTAACACTTCTGTTCCATTCGGCGTCGCAACAAGCGCTGTAAGCACGACGATCTCCCCATCCACGTACGCATACCCAGCCACAGGAACTTGGCAACCGCCTTCAATGCGCTGTAAAAATGCGCGTTCTGCACGAACAGCGCGTTCTGTCTGCTCGTCAGTCAACTTGTTTAACCAGTGCAATAACTCTGCATCATCTTCTCGACATTCAATAGCCAACGCCCCTTGTCCAACGGCTGGAACACATATGTCAGTCGGCAAATATTGTGTCACTACTTCTTTCGCCCAGCCCATGCGATGCAAACCAGCAGCTGCTAATATAATCGCATCGTACTCATCTGTTTGTAGCTTTGCTAAACGAGTATCGATGTTGCCGCGAATCCATTGAATCTTCAAGTCTGGGCGGACAGCTAACAGTTGTGCCGAGCGGCGTAAACTGCTCGTTCCAACAATCGCTCCACTTGGCAATTGTTCAAACGGAATATGCCCTTTCGAAATAAGCACATCGCGATGATCTTCACGCTTCGGCACACATCCGATCATTAATCCGTCAGGTAAAACGGCCGGCATATCTTTCATACTGTGAACCGCAAAATCAATTTCGCCATCTAGCATCGCCTGTTCAATTTCTTTTACAAACAGCCCTTTGCCTCCGACTTTCGATAACGTCACATGTAAAATTTGATCGCCTTTTGTGACAATTTCTTTTACTTCAAATTCAAATGGCGCACCGAGCTGTTTCAGTTGCTCGATGACCCAATTCGTCTGGGTTAACGCTAACTTGCTTCGGCGCGAACCAACAATGATTTTTCTCATCATGCTTTCCTCCAACAGTCGTTAAAAGTGAAATTGCGATAACGTGCCAAACAAAAAGAAATTAATAAGCAAAATAAGAAACGATCCGATATTCCAAAGCGCCATTTCTTTTCCTTGTATCCCTTTGACAGCTCGTTTATATAAATAAAAACTGTATGTTGCAAATACAGTAAACGAACCGAGCACTTTTGCGTCATATAAAACGAAATGATCTACTTTCATGTATGCCCAAACAATACCTAAAATTAAACTTAATAATAAAACTGGCACACCGACGCCGTTTAACACATAAGAAAGATCGTCAAGCTTCGCTAAGTCGCCGAGTCGCCATAACCGTTTTCCCCATTTTTTTTTCTTTAATAGCTCATATTGAAGCAAATATAAAAGCGAAAACATAAATGAAATCGAAAATGCTCCGTACGATAAAATGGCCATCGTAATATGGATAAACAATAGCTCTGACATGAGTTGTTCAGCAATGCCAACGGTGTACGGCGTCGGTGCGAACGTATGCAATGAAAGAATAAAAAACGCTAATACGTTTGTAAAAAAGACGAGGAAATCAACGCGCAGCCATCCGTTAATCGCAAGCGATAACGTAATTAGTAGCCACGCATAAAACGACAGCCCCTCCGCAAGCGTTAAAACAGGAAATCTTCCTGTTTCGACCATTCTCGCAAAAAAGAAAAATGTTTGCATCCCCCAAACAATAGAAAGCAACCCGAAAGCAATACGGTTTGCCTTCCGGTTGTGGTGAAGAAAATCAATAAAATAAAACAAAACGGACGATGCATGTAAAAGAAGCGAGAGTTCATACCATCTCGTCATGTCAAACATATATGATCTTCCTTACGATTGAAAAGATGGTTCTGTTGCTCGCTCGTGAACACAGCTCATCTCTTTTTGTTGCTGCTTCACTTGTTGTTCAATATTGAAAATTTTCATAAACAACTGAAGCGCTTCTTCTGCATTGTCCTCTGCAGCCAATTCTTTTGCGCGCAAAATCGGATCGCGCAACAATTGATTGACGATGCTTTTTGTATGTTTGTTTAATACTTTTTTATCTCGTTCTGATAAATGTGGCAATTTTCGTTCTAAACTTTTCATCGTTTCTTCTTGAATGAGCATCGCCTTCTCGCGCAAAGCTGCAATAATAGGAACGACACCAAGCATATGCAGCCATTGTTGAAACTCGTCCATTTCCTCAGCAATCATGCGCTCAATTTGCTCCGCTGCCTTTTTTCGCTCCACCAAGTTCGCTTCAACAATATCTTGCAAGTCGTCAATGTCGTATAAAAAGACGCTATCTAATTCAGCAAGCGCCGGGTCTAAATCGCGTGGTACAGCAATATCAATCATAAAAAATGGACGACCTTTGCGCATTTTTTCAATCACTGCCATCGTTTCTTTTGTGATGACGTATTGCTTTGCGCCCGTCGAACTAATTAAAATATCCGCTTCTAACAGCGCACATTGCAATTGGGATAACGGCTTAGCATCCCCGTTAAATCGTTCTGCAAGTTGTTGCGCCTTTTCAAACGTGCGATTCACAACTGTCACGCGTTTGACGCCGCTTCCGTACAAGTTTTGCAACGCCAATTCTCCCATTTTCCCAGCACCTAAAACGAGCACGTGTTTATTTTTCAAATCGCCAAAAATTTTTTTCGCAAGCTCGACAGCTGCATAGCTAACAGAAACCGCATTTGCACCAATTTCTGTTTCCGCATGTGCGCGCTTCGCTAACGTAATCGCTTGTTTAAATAGCTGTTTAAACACCGTGCCTATTGTGTTTTCTTGCTGTGCTAAAAGAAAACTTGTGCGCACTTGCCCAAGAATTTGCGTTTCTCCTAAAATCATGGAATCAAGACCGCAAGCGACGCGGAACAAATGCTCAATCGCTTCACGCTCTTCATAAATGTGCAAATACGGAACGATTTGTTCTTTATCGAGCCCAAACCAATCCGCTAAAAATGTTTTTATATAATAACGCCCTGTGTTCAGCTGATCGACAACCGCGTAAATTTCCGTGCGGTTACATGTCGATACGATGACGTTTTCTAACATACTTTTTTGCTTTTGTAGCGCTTTCATCGCTTCAGCAAGTTCCGTTTGATTAAACGTCAACTTCTCACGAATTTCGACAGGGGCTGTACGATAGTTTACGCTGACAACGACGACATACATTCCCATCACCCCGAATTTTAAAGTCATCTCATTTCATTATAGCACGTCTATTTTGTTTTTTCCTTATAAAGTGTGAATACAATTTGACAACTTTCGATCTTTCTTAAATGCTGTTCATTTAGTAAACTAGTGAACAGATGCTGTTTTAAGTGTCGCACGGAATTGGGGGATTTTCAATGAAAAAACGTGGTATTTTTTCCGGCATTATTTTGATCGGTTTTGGAACGTACTTTTTACTAGAGCGATTTTCACTTTTTCCGTCTTTCCATACGTGGCCAACGTTGCTGTTTATTATCGGCATCGCTTTTTTAGGCCAAGCGTATATCGGAAAAGACTACTCCGCTATTTTGTCCGGTGTGGCGTTTACTGGGATCGGCATTCATTTCCATCTCGCTTCACACCTTTCAGCGTGGCCAGATGATGTAAGCGTGTTGACGCTCATTATCTCACTCGGGTTGTTGTTACAATATGTAAAAACAAAGCAAGCATTGCTTCCTACCATTTTATTGTTTGCGCTATCCATTATTTTTTTATTTTCACATCGTCTTCAACAAGTGTTTACGTCCGTGACATTTGATTCACTCATCCGCATTTGGCCGATGGCGTTCATTTTGCTCGGATTGTACTTATTGTTCGTAAAAAAGGGGTAAATATGCAAAAATGTGGGTCATTCACCCACATTTTTTATTTACATCCATTTTTGTAATGCACCCCATGCTTCATCTTTCCCTTGACCTGTCTCTGCAGAAAAAATAATGAGTTCGTCATCTGGAATAAGGCGCAATGTTTCTTTGGCGACCTTCGCATGTTGTTGCCACTTTCCGCGCGGAATTTTATCCGCTTTCGTCGCAATGACGAGCGTTGGAATGTTGTAATGCTTTAAAAACTCATACATCATCACATCATCTTTCGTCGGGGGATGACGCAAATCAACGATCAACAATGCCGCTTTCAATTGTTCGCGCGTCGTAAAATACGTTTCAATCATTTTTCCCCACGCTTCACGTTCGGTTTTTGATACTTTCGCAAATCCATATCCCGGTACGTCGACAAAGTATAACGCATCATTAATTCGATAAAAGTTTAATGTTTGTGTTTTTCCCGGTTTAGATGATGTGCGCGCAAAATTTTTTCGGTTAATCATTTTGTTAATAAATGATGATTTCCCGACATTTGAGCGCCCAGCAAGCGCAAACTCGGGGAGCTGTCCTGCTGGGTATTGTTCTGGCTTCACAGCGCTAATGACCATTTCTACGTTTGTAATTTTCATCATTCTCCACCTACCAAAGCATGTTCAAGTACATCATCAATATGTGAAACAAGAACAAACTGTAATTGTTTTTTTACGATCTCCGGAATATCTTCTAAATCTTTTTCGTTTTCTTTCGGTAAAATGACTTTCTTCAACCCCGCGCGATGAGCGCTTAATACTTTTTCTTTGACACCGCCAATGGCAAGCACACGACCGCGCAACGTAATTTCTCCCGTCATGCCGACAAAGCGGCTGACCGGTTTTCCTATTAATGCGGAAATTAGTGCTGTTGCCATCGTAATTCCTGCTGATGGACCGTCTTTCGGCACCGCTCCTTCTGGCACGTGAATGTGAATGTCTAGTTTTTCATGAAACTCCGGATCAATCCCCAATTGTTTTGCTTTTGAGCGAATGTATGTAAATGCTGCTTGAGCAGACTCTTTCATTACATCGCCTAATTGACCGGTAAGCGTCAATTTTCCTTTTCCAGGAGCGATTGACACTTCAATCGCTAGCGTATCTCCACCAGCGGCTGTGTATGCAAGACCTGTCGCTACACCGACTTGGTCTTCACTTTCCGCCTGTCCGTAATGATATTTCGGCTTTCCTAAAAACTCGCTCACATTTTTTTCTGTGACAACAATTCGTTTTCGTCCTTCCGATACGATTGTTTTCGCTGCTTTACGGCAAATGGAAGCAAGCTGACGTTCTAAGTTGCGCACACCTGCTTCACGCGTATAATAACGAATGACTTGCATAATCGCATCATCGCGCATATGGAGCATTCGTTTTTGTAAGCCGTGCGCTTCCATTTGCTTTGGCAATAAATGTTCTTTTGCAATATGCAGCTTTTCGATTTCTGTATAACTTGGAATTGTAATAACTTCCATGCGATCTAACAACGGACGCGGAATTGTCGCGAGCGTATTTGCTGTCGCAATAAACATCACTTTTGATAAATCGTATGGCTCCTCAATGTAATGATCGCTAAACGAATGGTTTTGTTCTGGATCCAACACTTCCAATAACGCTGCAGACGGATCACCGCGAAAATCGCTTGACATTTTATCAATTTCATCAAGCAAAAATACAGGGTTAATCGTTCCCGCTTTTTTCATTCCTTGAATAATTCGACCTGGTAAAGCGCCAACGTACGTGCGGCGATGACCACGAATTTCCGATTCATCACGCACGCCACCGAGCGAAATGCGAACGAAATGTCGATTTAACGTTTTCGCAATGGAACGAGCAAGCGATGTTTTCCCAACCCCCGGTGGCCCAACTAAACAGAGAATCGGCCCACGTAACGAATTTGTTAATTGTTGAACAGCTAAATATTCCAACACGCGCTCTTTTACCGTCTCAAGCCCGTAATGCTCCTCGTTTAAAATTTTTTCCGCGCGATGAATATCGTGAATATCTTCTGTTTGTTTCGTCCATGGCAACGCAAGTAACCAATCTAAATAGTTACGAATTACCCCGCTTTCAGCAGAGGCAGCTGGCACTTTTTCATAACGCTCTAATTCTTTTAGTGCGGTTGCTTTCACATGTTCTGGCATCCCAGCTTGTTCAATTTTTTCGCGCAACAAATCGATTTCGCCCGCTTTTCCTTCCTTTTCGCCGAGCTCTTTTTGAATCGCCTTCATTTGTTCGCGCAAATAATATTCTTTTTGCGTTCGCTCCATCGATTGCTTCACACGCTGGCTAATTCGTTTTTCTAAATGTAAAATTTCTTTTTCATTATGAAGAATTTGAATGATTTGATGGACGCGTTCTTTTACATCCACCGCCTCAAGCAACCGTTGTTTTTCTTCAAGCTTTAACGGCAAATGGGAAGCGATAATATCGGCCATTCGTCCCGCTTGCTGAATGTCCATGACAGACGTATAAATATCTGCAGACAATTTTTTAGATAGCTTTATGTACTGCTCAAAATATTCGAGCATTGTTCGACGCAACGCTTCAAACTCTATATCTTCCTTTTCGTTATCCACAAACGGTTCCACTTGCACAACATAGCACGGCTCTTCACTTACCCACTTGACTACTTTTCCACGCGATACTCCTTCCACTAACACACGAAACGTTCCGTTCGGGAGCTTTAACAATTGCTTCACGCGTGCAATCGTCCCCATCTCGTATACATCTTCAAGCTCTGGATCATCAATTTGCACATCTTTTTGCGACGTTAACAACACGAGATTTTCTTCAACCATCGCTTTTTCTAGCGCTTGTACCGATTTTTCCCGCCCAACGTCTAAATGCAACACTGTCGTCGGAAACACAAGTAACCCTCTTAACGGCAAGAGTGGAATGACTTTATTTTTCTTTCTCGCCACAACCCCGCACCTCCATCATACTTCTATTGCCCTATTGTATAGTACATTATAGCGTTTGTAAAATCTTTCATCGTAAAAAATCGACTTCAACGCTCCGTTGAAGCCGATTGCTTTCACATTCGTTCTGTTTTTGGTAAATGATGACGCATCGGAACAGAACGGACATGTTCGTGAAATAAAAAGGAAAGAACATCACTAATATGATCAACAGGAACAATCTCAATGTCTGTCACTTGTCTTAAAATCGACTGCATATTGCCACGCGGAATAATGACCGTTTTCGCTCCAGCTTGCTTTGCTGCCTTCACTTTCGGAAAAATGCCGCCAACAGGCTTCACGTTTCCATGTACACCGATTTCCCCAGTCATCGCTACCATTGGATCAATCGGTAAACGATAAATGGCGGAGTAAATACCGATCGCCATCGCAACACCAGCCGAAGGACCATCGATCGGAACGCCCCCCGGAAAGTTGACGTGAATATCATATTGATCGGCAGGAACACCAAGTGTACGTAAAACAGTAATGACGTTTTCTATCGAGCCACGAGCCATACTTTTTCGGCGAATGGATTTTCCTTGTCCGCCAATTTGCTCCTCTTCGACAATGCCGGTCATATTGATCGTTCCCTTTTCTTTTGCCGGCAATACAGCAACTTCAATTTCTAATAGTGCTCCACTATTTGGACCGTAAACCGCTAATCCGTTTACTAATCCGACTTTTGCTTCTTGTCCTACTTTTTTCTCATATCGCGGTGATAGTTGGCTTGATTGAATGACCCATTCGATATCTTGTCGTAAAATTTTAGATCGTTTCTCTGAAATGACGATTCCCGCTGCGATTTGTAGCGTATTGACCGCTTCTCGTCCATTCCGAGCATACATCGCAAGCTCATCAACTGCTTGTTCCTCAATCGGAAGGTTTACTTTTTCTGCGGCCTTTTTCACAATTTGGGCAATTTCTTCTTGCTCTAACTCCCTAAAAAATACTTCCATACAGCGCGAGCGAATAGCTGGCGGGATTTCATTTGGCGTTCGTGTCGTGGCGCCAACAAGTCGAAAATCAGCGGGCAGCCCGTTTTGAAAAATGTCGTGAATGTGGTTTGGAATGTTCGGATTTTCTTCGCTATAATATGCGCTTTCAAAAAACACTTTACGATCTTCTAACACTTTTAACAGCTTGTTCATTTGAATCGGATGCAACTCGCCAATTTCATCAATAAATAACACCCCACCGTGAGCATTCGTTACCGCTCCTTGTTTTGGTTGTGGAATACCGGCTTGTCCCATCGCTCCTGCTCCTTGATAAATCGGATCGTGTACAGAACCGATAAGCGGATCAGCAATACCGCGCTCATCAAATCGAGCCGTCGTTGCATCTAATTCAATAAATACTGCATCTTTTCGAAATGGAGATAGTGGATTTTTTTTCGCTTCTTCTAATACGAGGCGGGCAGCTGCTGTTTTTCCGACACCAGGTGGGCCGTAAATAATGACATGTTGTGGATTCGGTCCACATAATGCCGCTTTTAATGCTTTCATTCCATCTTCTTGGCCGACAATATCATCAAACGTTTTTGGACGCACTTTTTCAGCAAGTGGTTCTGTTAATGAAATGGAACGCATTTTTCGAAGTTGTTCCATCTCTTTTCGTGCTTCTTTATCAATTGAAATTTTTTGTGTGCGTTGACTTTTTAATAAATTTAAAAAGTAGAGGCCGATAATAATCCCGAAAAACAACTGAATAAGCAGCGCAATGTTTGTCCAATTCATGGCCGTTCCTCCTGCATATGTATTGTACGCATAGTATCTCCGAGCAAACAAGGAAATAAACAAAAAAAGATCGACTTTCCGATTCGGAAAATCGATCTTTTTCCATTTACGCTGATGTTTTTCGTTCGTACTCGACGATCGTTCCGTCGTGTAAAATGAGAAGCGGCGCTTTTTCTCCGCGTACCGTCTCTGCCGTAATGACGCATTTTTTCACATCTTCACGCGACGGTAATTCAAACATGACGTCAAGCATAATCCCTTCAATAATAGAGCGTAAACCGCGCGCTCCTGTTTTTCGTTCAATCGCACGTTTTGCAATTTCTCGAAGTGCTTCTTCTTCAAATTCAAGTTCGACATCGTCAAGTTCGAGCATTTTTTCATATTGCTTGACAAGGGCATTTTTCGGCTTCACTAAAATATCAACAAGCGCATCTTCATCGAGTGGTTGTAAGCTCGTAATGACCGGAAGACGTCCAACGAACTCTGGAATTAATCCGAATTTTAATAAGTCTTCTGGCAACACTTTCGACAGCAAATCTTTTTCTTCAACTTCCGCCTGTACATCTGAGCTAAAGCCGATCACTTTTTTCCCAAGACGACGTTTAATAATTGGTTCTAAACCGTCAAACGCCCCACCACAAATGAATAAAATGTTCGTTGTATCAATTTGAATGAACTCTTGATGAGGATGTTTCCGTCCGCCTTGTGGGGGAACGCTCGCAATTGTTCCTTCTAAAATTTTCAATAGCGCTTGTTGCACACCTTCTCCCGATACGTCGCGCGTAATGGAAGGGTTTTCTGATTTGCGCGCAATTTTATCGATTTCATCGATATAAATAATTCCTTTTTCTGCACGTTCAATGTCGTAATCTGCCGCTTGAATGAGCTTTAATAAAATGTTTTCAACGTCTTCTCCGACATATCCCGCTTCTGTTAGCGATGTCGCATCAGCAATTGCAAACGGCACGTTTAAAATGCGAGCAAGCGTTTGAGCAAGTAATGTTTTTCCGCTTCCTGTCGGCCCGATCATTAAAATATTGCTTTTCGCTAATTCGACATCATCAATTTTGCTGTTTGAATTAATGCGTTTGTAATGGTTATATACCGCTACAGAAAGCGCTTTTTTCGCTTCGTCTTGTCCGATGACGTACTCATCTAAAATTTCGCGAATTTCCTTTGGCTTCGGTACGTCTTTGAACTCTACTTCTTCTTCCGATCCAAGCTCTTCTTGCACAATTTCTGTACACAATTCAATACACTCATCGCATATGTATACACCCGGGCCAGCAACAAGCTTGCGCACTTGTTCTTGCGTTTTGCCACAAAACGAGCATTTCAACTGCCCTTTTTCATCATTAAATTTAAACATGATTTCACCCCTTATTTCCCTACTATCATATGTACACGAAAAGAAAAAACGTTATGTATTCGTCATTTTATCATAAATCTTTAAAAGTATGCCAATAAAAACGTAAATGTGCACGAAAAGTTAGAAAACTTTCATTACTGCAACTATATGTGGAAAGAACAAGGCACGTGATGCACCTTGTTCTTTCTCTTCTCATTATGCAACAACTTTGCTGTTTTCAACAAGGAAATCGATTGCTTTGCGCATTTTTAAGTCTTCTTTTAAGCCATCTAATGTACCTAAAAGTTCTTTTAACTTATCGACCGATAAGCTGTAAAGGTTCGCCATTTCCTCTAGTTCTTTTTCTACTTCTTCTTCTGTTACGTCAATGTTTTCTGCTTTTACGATCGCTTCAAGCGTCAATGTGACACGAACACGTTTTTCTGCTTCTTCTTTCATTTGCTCGCGAAGTGCCGCTTCATCTTGTCCAGAGAATTGATAGTATAAGTCAAGGTTTAACCCTTGCATTTGTAAACGTTGCTCAAACTCGCGAAGCATACGGTCTGTTTCGTTTTTCACCATCACTTCTGGGATGTCCATTTGTGCGTTTTCTGTTGCTTTTTGAACAACCGCATCGCGAAGTGCCGCTTCTGCTTCTTCTTTTTTCTCTTTTGTTAAGCGCTCTTTTATTTTTTCTTTTAGCGCATCTAATGTTTCTACTTCTTCATCTACGTCTTTCGCAAACTCGTCATCAAGCGCAGGAAGTTGTTTTGCTTTAATTTCGTGCAATTTAATTTTGAACACAGCTGGTTTACCAGCTAATTGCTCTGCATGATATTCTTCTGGGAATGTCACTTCAATGTCTTTTTCTTCCCCAGCCGCCATGCCGATTAATTGCTCTTCAAATCCTGGGATGAATGTACCTGAACCGATAACAAGAGAATAGTTTTCTGCTTTTCCGCCTTCAAACGCTTCACCGTCAACGAATCCTTCGAAATCGATGACAACTGTATCACCGTTTTCTACTGTTCCTTCTTCTTTCACAACAAGCTCCGCATGACGCTCTTGCAAACGTTTTAATTCTTGTTCGACGTCTTCGTCAGTTACTGTATCATCTAATTTCTCTACTTCAAGCCCTTTGTATTGACCAAGCGTCACTTCTGGCTTCACAGTCACTTTTGCAGTGAAAATTAAGCTTTTTCCTTTTTCCATTTGCTCGACGTCGATTTCTGGACGATCGACTGGCTCAATGCCTGTTTCTTCAACAGCTTTTGCGTATGCCTCTGGCAATAAAATATCTAACGCATCTGCGTATAACGATTCAACGCCGAAACGTTTTTCAAATAAAGAGCGAGGAATTTTTCCTTTACGGAATCCTGGAATTTGTACTTTTTTCACTACTTTTTTAAACGCTTCATCTAATCCTTCGTTCACTTTTTCAGCGTCTACTTCTACTGTAAGAACGCCTTGATTGCCTTCGAGTTTTTCCCATTTCGCCGACATGTTTATTTCCCTCCAACTTCAAAAATTCATGTAAATGAACTACATATATGTAGGCATACACGGTTTTATGTGTAATACAACCATTATATTATACCATACAATTATATACTTTCAACAGAGAGCCACAATTTTTCCGCTTCATAAAGTTTGGCAACGAGCGGATTTGTCCATACCGTTTGTCCTGTTTCACATTGCTCAACATATGTGTATAATGCAGTCGCCCATTGTTGTGCTGAGCCTTCTGGAAGAAACGGGTATGTCACAACCATGTAACGAAACCATATTTGTTCGCACCATTCATACATCGTTGGATTTTGTGTCGCCCATGTTTGTTCGACGATATCAAGCACTTGTTCTATCCAACGCTTTTGTGTTTGTTCGTCGAGTTCGGCTGGAATAACCGTCATCGTTTGTCCAAATTTTTTTACAGTCATCGGCTCCATCACTTGTTCTTTCCTTAATATGCGTAACATCGTCGTTTTTACAATTGGATGTTTCATTTCGTCATGTAAATAACGAGAAAAAATAGAAACAAGGTGTGGAACGATGCGCGAATCTAATTGGTGAAGGGTGCGCATCTGTTTCGGCCATTGATCGCTTTCGAAAATCGCTTCGTATTGTTTTGCCCGTTGTTCGTGCTGAGACCGAATCATTTTTTCACTAAACTGTAAAAGTGGTAAAAAAGGCGTGCAATCGATTCCTTTTCGCTGGAGTTTATGAATGACTGCGACAACTTCATCGTATTGTTGTAAATGAACGAGCATAGAAATGTATACTGTCCAATCCCCTCTGCCGCGCTCTAACAGTTGTTCACATCTTTCTTTTGCCTCTCCTACATGTCCCATTTCAAATAAACAGACGACAAGTGCCATTTCTACATCATCATCGTGAAGTTGCAGCTCTTTTAATTGTGTTAAATACGTATACGCTTCTTTATATCGCTTTTCTTTTAACGCATTCATCCCTTCTGTTAACAACCGCTCTTTTACATATGGATGTGGAACGACTTTTCGTTTTTTCATATTCGTTCACCTTCGCTTACATTTGCCTTTAAGTTTAACAATGTTTTTGAACAAACTCAACGAAAAACGCCCTCGACAAATCGTCAAGAGCGTGCTTTTTCATAGGCGATAATATATGGTTCATATACGAACGTTAAGTCGATTTCGTCCCATCCTTTTAGAAGAAGCTGTTTTCGGTACGGGTCGATGTCAAACGCGCTTGTAAATCCTTCGTCGTCAAAAACGACTTGTTGTTCAAGAGAAATAGTTAGTTCATAATCTGGCCGCTCCGCTTGTTTTAATAAATACACGACATCTTCTTTTGGAAGTTTAATTGGAAGTAAACTATTTTTTAAACAATTGTTATAAAAAATATCCGCAAATGAAGGAGCAATAACGGCACGAAATCCGTAATCAGCAAGCGCCCAAGGTGCATGTTCACGCGATGAACCGCAACCAAAATTTTCATTTGCCACTAAAATCGTTACTCCTTCATTTTCAGGGCGATTTAACTCAAAATGCGGGTTTGGCGTCCCGTCTGGAAGATAGCGCCAATCATAAAAAAGAAATTGACCAAATCCGGTGCGCTCAATTCGTTTTAAAAATTGTTTCGGAATAATTTGATCCGTATCCACATTGGCACGATCTAGACCAGCTACTTTTCCTTTATGAATAATGAATGGTTCCAACGCGTTCTCCTCCTATCGTACCGCTTCTTTATACAATGTGCGCACATCAACAAAATGTCCGTAAATCGCAGCCGCAGCTGCCATCGCTGGACTAACGAGATGCGTGCGCGCTCCTTTTCCTTGCCGCCCTTCAAAATTGCGGTTTGACGTTGAAGCACAATGCTCACCTGCTGGCACAGTATCCGGATTCATGCCAAGGCACATGCTACAGCCAGAATCACGCCATTCAAAACCTGCATCAATAAAAATTTGAGCAATTCCTTCTTCTTCCGCTTGTTTTTTCACTTGTTGTGAGCCCGGAACGACGAGCGCCCTCACGCCCGGTGCAACTTTTTTTCCCTTCACAATTCGTGCCGCTTCTCTTAAATCGCTTATGCGTGAGTTCGTACACGATCCGATAAACACATGTTGAATAGCAATATCTGTCATTTTTGTTCCTGGCTTTAACCCCATATATTGCAACGCTAACTGAGCTGCCTTTCTCTCCGTTTCTGTCGCAAACTCTTCTGGGTGAGGGACGGTTCCATCAATCGGAGAACTCATCGCAGGCGTCGTGCCCCATGTAACCGTTGGAGCAATTTCATTTCCATCAATATGAACGACACGGTCATATACCGCTCCTTCATCTGTGCATAACTGTTTCCACTTTTCAACTGCCTGTTCAAACGCTTCTCCTTTTGGAGCATATTTTCGCCCGCGCAAATATGCAAACGTCACATCATCTGGAGCAATTAACCCCGCGCGCGCGCCCGCTTCAATCGACATGTTGCAAATCGTCATCCGCTCTTCCATCGAAAAACGACGAATGACATCACCCGTAAACTCAAGCACATACCCCGTTCCGAAATCAACGCCAAACTTTCCGATAATCGCTAAAATGACGTCTTTTGCTGATACACCTGGTGCCAACGTGCCTGTGACGTTCACTTGCATCGTTTTTGGACGGTGTTGCCATAATGTTTGCGTCGCCAACACATGCTCCACTTCGCTCGTGCCAATGCCAAACGCTAACGCCCCAAAAGCACCATGTGTCGACGTATGACTATCCCCGCACACGATTGTTTTTCCCGGCTGCGTCAATCCAAGTTCGGGACCGATGACATGTACAATGCCTTGTTCTGGACTGTTTAAATCGGCAAGCGGAACGCCAAATTCATGACAGTTCCGCTCCAATGCCGTCATTTGATTTCTTGCCACTTCATCTTCAATGACAAACCGATTGACCGTTGGAACGTTATGATCCATCGTTGCAAACGTTAAATCTGGGCGGCGCACTTTTCTTCCTTTTTGACGCAATCCTTCAAACGCTTGCGGCGATGTCACTTCATGAACGAGATGTAAGTCAATATATAATAAATCCGGTTTTCCATCTTCACGGTATACAACGTGCTCATCCCAAATTTTTTCAATAATCGTCTTTGGCGCCACCTCAATCCCTCCTACACATACACTTGCATAATTCGTTCAATTGCTACATCGTCTAAAATAGCATCTTTTACTTTTTCGACCATTTCTGTCGTCGATAATACACAATCACCTTGTTGAGCAATGTCTGCAGTACGATACCCAGCATCCAACACCTGCTTAACAGCTCGTTCGATAACATCGGCCTCTTCTGTCAATCCGAACGATAAACGAAGCATCATCGCCGCCGATAAAATCGTTGCAAGCGGATTCGCTTTATTTTGCCCAGCAATGTCTGGAGCCGAACCGTGAATCGGTTCGTATAATGCCGGTCCGTCAACAGACAAGCTTGCCGACGGAAGCATGCCGAGCGATCCTGTTAACATCGATGCTTCATCGCTTAAAATATCGCCAAACATATTTTCTGTTACAATGACGTCAAACTGTTTGGGAGAACGAACGAGCTGCATGGCGGCATTATCGACAAGCATATGTTCCAGTTGAACGTCTGGAAAACGTTTAGCGACTTGTTCGGCTACCTCGCGCCACATGCGACTTGACTCTAATACATTCGCTTTATCAACAGACGTTACTTTTTTCTTTCGCTTTTGTGCAAGTGTAAAAGCAAACGTAATGATGCGCTCGATTTCTGCTCGTTTATAAAACAACGTATCAACAACCGTTTCTTCTCCTTTTTCCACACGCCGTTCACTCGGTTTTCCGAAATATAAGCCTCCGACTAACTCCCGAACGATAACAAAGTCGGCTCCTTCAATCACATGTGATTTTAATGGTGAAGAAGCTGATAAGCTGCTATAAAACGTCACCGGGCGAATATTTGCAAATAAGTTCATTTCTTTCCGAATTTGCAACAGTCCTTTTTCGGGACGAACGTGCGGCGGATGACTGTCCCATTTCGGTCCACCAACAGCACCAAGCAATACCGCATCGCTTTGTTTGCACATTTGAAGCGTTTGTTCTGGAAGCGGTGTTCCTTCACGGTCGATCGCTTCTCCACCGATCAAACCGTATGAAAAATGAAACGTATGGCCGAAACGATCACCAATTGCTTGCAAAACTTTTACCGCTCCTTTTGTCACTTCTTTTCCAATACCATCCCCAGGTAACACAGCGATACGATACATAAGACATCCCCCTTCGTTATTGCGCGGCAAGCGCTTGTTCTTCTTTCATTTTTTCAATGACAAACATACGATTGACGGCGTGAATATATGCTTTGGCTGATGCTTCTAGCACATCTTGTGCTGTTCCACGTCCGCTTGCTTCTTTCCCATGGAGCGATACTTTCACATATACTTGCGCTAAAGCATCACGTCCGCTTCCAACGGATTCAATGCGATAGTCAAGCAACGTCACCGGCAATTGCAACGCTTTTTCTAAAGCGTTATATAGCGCCTCGACACTACCAGCTCCCGTTGCCGCTTCTTGAATGTCGTTTCCTTCTCCATCTTTCAGTACAACAACGGCTGTTGGAATTTGATTTGTCCCGTACTGCACTTGAATCGAACATAATTGGTAAAAGTTTTTATACGTATCTAGCTTTTCATCTAAAATAAGGGCAATTAAATCATCATCGGTAATATCTTTCTTTTTATCTGCTAAATCTTTAAAGCGAACGAATAAACGATTCACTTCTTCTTCTGTTAACGCATAACCAAGCTCTTGAATGCGCGTGCGAAACGCATGGCGTCCCGAATGTTTTCCGAGCACCATCGAATTCGATTGCACGCCAACAAGTTGCGGAGATATAATTTCATACGTTGTTTTTTCTTTTAATACTCCGTCTTGGTGAATGCCTGATTCATGGGCAAAAGCGTTTTTACCGACAATCGCTTTATTTGGTGGAACAATCATTCCTGTTAGCTTGCTTACGAGGTTGCTCGTTCGTTTAATCTCTTGCAAGTTCAAGCGCGTCTCAGCTTGGTAGTAGTCTTTGCGAATATAAAGCGCCACCGCCACTTCTTCAATTGCAGCGTTTCCTGCTCTCTCGCCAATGCCATTGATTGTTCCTTCAATTTGTGTCGCTCCCGCTTCAATAGCCGCAAGCGAATTTGCGACAGCCATTCCTAAATCATCGTGACAATGAGCAGACAAGCTAATTTTCTCAATATTCCGAACATTTTTCTTTAAAAAAGAGAATATGTCGCCATATTGTTTCGGAGTAATGTAGCCGACTGTATCTGGAATATTAATGACGTTCGCTCCTGCTTCGATCACTCGTTCGATAATCGTCGCAAGAAACGGAAGATCGCTTCGACATGCATCTTCTGCTGACCATTGTACAATCGGAAAATATTTTTTCGCATAACGAACAGACTCAACGGCTGTTTCAATCACTTGTTCTGGTGTCATGCGCAATTTATATTGCATATGAATAGGTGACGTTGCGATAAATACGTGTAATCGTGGTTCCGCTCCGTCTTTTAACGCCTCCCACGCTGCATCGATGTCCGACTGAACAGAGCGAGAAAGACCTGTAACCGAACAGTTGCGAACGGTTTGAGCGATCGCTTGAACGGCTTGGAAATCACCTTTTGATGCGGCAGGGAATCCCGCCTCGATGATATCTACACCGAGGCGTTCTAACTGCCGGGCAATTTCTAGCTTTTCATGCAAGTTTAAATTGACGCCTGCAGACTGCTCTCCGTCGCGCAACGTCGTATCAAAAATGTTAATTTTTCGCACCGACCGTCACCACATCTTTCTGTTTAGCGTTGACAAACGGCATCATTTTACGTAATTCGCGGCCAACAACTTCAATTAAATGCTCGTTTTCGCGGCGGTTAATCGCGTTAAACTCCGGACGATTCGCTTGATTTTCTAAAATCCAACCTTTTGCAAACTTCCCTGTTTGAATGTCTTCAAGCACTTTTTTCATTTCTGCTTTTACCGCATCGTTAATGATGCGTGGACCTGTAACAAAGTCACCCCATTGTGCTGTATCAGAAATAGAATAACGCATGCCTGCCAAACCGCCTTCGTACATTAAATCAACGATAAGTTTTAACTCATGTAAACATTCGAAATATGCGATTTCCGGTTGATATCCCGCTTCAACGAGCGTTTCAAATCCTGCTTTGACAAGGGCAGTCAACCCGCCGCAAAGAACCGCTTGTTCACCAAATAAATCCGTTTCTGTTTCTTCTTTGAATGTCGTTTCAATCACACCTGCTCGAGCCGAACCGATCGCTTTTGCATACGCAAGCGCTGTTTCTTTCGCTTCGCCGCTTACATTTTGATATACAGCAATTAACGCTGGTACACCTGCTCCTTCTGTATATGTGCGACGAACTAAATGACCTGGTCCTTTCGGTGCAACTAAAAAGACATCCACATCGCTCGGTGGGACAATTTGGTTAAAATGAATATTAAACCCGTGTGCAAACACGAGCGCATTGCCCGGCTGTAAGTTTGGTGCAATTTCTTCTTTATATACTTTCGGCTGATGTTCGTCTGGAAGTAAAATCATTACAATATCCGCTTGCTTTGTCGCTTCATCCACTGGCAAGACGACAAATCCATCTTGTTCTGCTTTTTCCCACGATTTCCCCTTTCTTAATCCAATGATAACATCAACGCCGCTATCGCGAAGGTTTTGCGCGTGGGCATGACCTTGAGATCCGTATCCGATAATCGCTACTTTCTTCCCTTGAATGTAAGCTTCGTTTGCATCGCCATTGTAATATACTTTTACCATAATAAAATCCTCTCCTTAATTTAAATGATGAATAGTGATTTATTTGTTGATGATGCGCGTTGTGAACCGCGCGGAAACGCTGTTGTTCCTGTTCTTGCAACTTCCTTTAATCCGTATGGCTTCAATAAGTCGATGAGCGCATCAATTTTTTCTGGCTCACCTGTTACTTGAACGACAAGACTATCGCGGGCCACATCGACAATCGCTGCACGAAACGGTTCAATCAATGTATAAATTTCGCCGCGCGTCGCCGGTGTAACCGCTACTTTAATTAAAGCAAGCTCTCGAACGATAATCGCTTGATCGGTAATATCGACAACTTTTAACACATCAATTTGTTTGTTTAATTGTTTTGTAATTTGTTCAGCAATGCGCTCATCATCTACATTGACGACAAACGTCATGCGTGAAACACCTTCTGTTTCCGTATGACCAACTGTAATGCTTTCAATGTTGTAATGTCGCTTCGTAAACAAACCTGTAATGCGATTTAATACACCCGGACGGTTGTTTACTGTCATTGTAATAATTCGCTTCACCATTTCACCCCCACCATCTCATGAAGCCCTTTCCCAGGAGCTACCATCGGATAGACGTTTTCCCCTGGATGAACATGAAAATCAAGTAAAACTGGTGCATTTGTCGCAAACGCTTCTTTCAATACGTATTCTGCTTCTTCTTCCGTCGTTGCGCGCATCGCTTTCATGCCGTATGCTTCCGCTAACCGAACGAAATCCGGTTGATTCGGAATGAGTGAATGAGAATATCGTTTTTCATAAAAAATTTCTTGCCATTGACGCACCATACCGAGCGCTTGATTGTTCACGATGACAATTTTAATTGGCAAATTTAACTCTTGAATAACCGATAGCTCTTGTAACGTCATTTGAAACCCACCGTCACCAACGATCGCTACAACCGTCGCTTCTGGTTGTGCCAATTGAGCACCAATTGCCGCTGGCAAGCCGAATCCCATCGTTCCAAGCCCACCGGATGTGACCCAACGATGCGGCTGTTTAAATTTATAATATTGGGCGACCCACATTTGATGTTGACCGACATCTGTCGTCACAACCGCTTCACCGTTTGTATATTCGTGAATCATTTCAATGAGCCGCTGCGGTTTGAGCACGCCCGGTTCGCGCTTGTACATAAGCGGATATTCGCGTTTCCATTCATTTAACTTGTTCAGCCACTCTGATACATCTGGTCGCTTTCCGTTTTGTTCAATTAATTGAATGAGTGCTTCTTTCGCATCACCAACGATCGGAATTTTTGTTGGCACATTTTTTCCAATCTCTGCTGGATCGATATCGATATGAGCGACCGTTGCTTTTGGTGCAAAATGAGCTAAATTTCCAGTCACCCGATCATCGAATCTTGCGCCGACATTAATGAGCAAATCACACTCATACAACGCCATATTTGCTGTGTACGTTCCGTGCATTCCTGCCATTCCGAGAAATAGCGGATGGTCGGCAGGAAATCCACCAAGTCCTAAAAGCGTATGAATCACAGGAATATTTTGTTGTTCGGCATATTGTTTTAACTGTTCATGGGCGTTCGCATGGAGAACACCTGCTCCAGCTAAAATGACCGGGCGTTTTGCTTGGCTAACGGCTTCAACAAGCTTGCGAATTTGCAAATGGTTCGGTTTTGTTGTCGGCTGATAACCCGGCAACTGTACGTCCTGTTCGTAATCAAACTCCGCTTCAGCGACGGCCATATCTTTTGGAATATCGATTAATACAGGACCTGGGCGCCCCGTTGTTGCAATATGAAACGCTTCTTTAATGATTTTTGGCAGCTCGTGTATGTCGCGTACTTGGTAACTATGTTTTGTAATAGGCATTGTAATTCCTAACACATCTGCTTCTTGGAAGGCATCTGAACCGATGACATTTGATGCCACTTGCCCTGTAAAGACGACGAGCGGAATGGAATCCATCATTGCATCTGTTAAACCTGTCACGATATTTGTCGCACCCGGTCCAGATGTAGCGATGACGACACCAGGTTTTCCTGAAATGCGAGCATACCCTTCCGCTGCATGAATGGCGCCTTGTTCGTGACGTGTTAGCACGTGGAATACGCCTGATTCATAAAGCTTGTCGTAAATCGGTAACACAGCACCTCCCGGATACCCGAAAATAACTTTCACGTTTTCTGCTTTGAGCGCTTCAATTAACATGAGCGCCCCACATAACGTTTGCTTTTTTGCTACTCTTTCTTTCACTTTCATATTCGCTGCCATTTTTTCACCCCTAAAAAATGTGAAATAAGAAAAGCCTTCTCACCCCTCCATCGGTCCACGTGGACCAAAGGGGCGAAAAGGCTTGCATCCTTCCCGCGGTACCACCCTTCTTCGTGGCAAAGCCACCTCAGGAGCACGCGACGATCGTCGCAGCGCTCGTTTTAATAACGAGTGACGTGCACCCGTCCGTCCCTACTAGAACGAATCGTTCAAGACGGCGCTCCGAGGGGAGTTCACTAGCGGAGACATCACCGGTTTTCAGCTTCCCCGGCTCTCTGTAGATGCCCGATCCGCTAGCTACTTATCCTCTTCAACGCTTTTTTCTTATTTACTTGTCATCCTGCATTCACATTTTGTGTAGCATAAACTTTTACGCCTTCAGAAACAACTCGTTTGCGAAACTCTTCTAACAATCGTTTTGTATGTTCGCCCGGTACACCGTCGCCAATGACACGACCATCGACTTTGACGACCGCAATGACTTCTGCTGCGGTTCCTGTTAAAAATACTTCGTCTGCCGTGTACACATCATGACGAGTGAACGGTTCTTCTTTAACGACATAGCCGAGGTCTTTAGCGATGTCCATGATCGCATCACGCGTAATGCCTTCAAGCGCCCCGACATATCCTGGTGGTGTATATAACACGCCGTTTTTGACGATAAATACGTTATCTGCTGAGCCTTCAGCGACATATCCTTGGTCGTTGAGCATAAGCGCTTCGCTGACGTTTGCTAAATGCGCTTCAATCCGCACTAATACGTTGTTTAAATAGTTTAACGATTTTACTTTCGGGCTTAGTACATCTGGTCGATTTCGTCTCGTTGCTACAGTAACGACTTCAATGCCCGTTTCATATAAATGTTTTGGGAAGATTGCCAACGGTTCAACGATGACGACTACTTGTGGCTTCGGACATTTGTATGGATCAAGTCCAAGGTCACCGACACCGCGTGACACGACCACGCGAATATAAGCATCTTCAAAGCCGTTTTTTTGCACCGTCTGGACGATAATATTTGTTAATTCTTCTTTTGTGTACGGAATGTTCAATAAAATGGATTTCGCTGAATTGTATAGGCGGTCAATATGTTCTTTCATGCGAAACACGTTGCCGCTGTACACGCGAATGCCTTCAAACACCCCATCCCCATAAAGAAAACCGTGATCGTATACAGAGATTTTTGCATTTTCTTTTGTGACAAATTCATCGTTCAGAAAAATCCACTGTTCACTCAATGTTTTTCCCCTCTTCCCCTGTTCGCCGTCTCTTGCTTCTTATGTTGATTGCGACTTTTGTTAGATTTATTTGAAAATTATCATACGACCATTTACCAAAAGAGTCAATACTATTTCATCGAATTTTTTGATTATTTCGATTAGTTAAAATGCTATGTATCCGCTTACATAATTGATATATCAAGGAAAAGAAAGGGTATAAAAAATTTTGAACATTTTTTGACTAATAAAAAATCCCCTTGCTTGTGCAAGGGGATTACTAGCGTCCCAGGAGAGATTCGAACTCCCGACCGACGGCTTAGAAGGCCGTTGCTCTATCCAGCTGAGCTACTGGGACATATGATCTTGGTTTGGACAATTGTTATTGTAATGATGTTTATGAAAAAAGTCAATAGGGGCGGCGGAATTTTCTTGCCCCTATTGTGTTTTGTATATGCTCGTTAAATCATGAAGGAGTTGGCCGTCGATGTTGTAAAAATGTACGGTTATGTTTGTTTCGTCTATATGAAGCATAGCATATGTTTTTTCACGACGCAGACGCGGTAAATAAATGCTTCCTGGATTAATGAAAAGAACGTCATCGATTTGTTCACATCCTGCGATGTGCGAATGACCGAAGCAAACGATGCGTGCCCCGACTTCTTTTGCTTTATAATATAGGTTCATGAGCGTCATTTTGACGTTGTACAAATGACCATGTGTAATGAAAAAGCGAACACCGTTCACATCTTCAACAAGATCGGTTGGAAAACGACGTTCATGGTCGCAATTTCCTCGCACAACAAGCATATGTTGCAACGCTTCATGATCGCTCGTCAACTCCGAGTCACCGCAATGAATGATTGCATCGACATGTTGTTTATGACGTGAAACGATTGTTTGTAATTCAGTTGTTAATCCGTGGCTATCGCTTATGATTAATACGTTCACGACTCATTCCCCTTTTCAAACAGCTTGTCCCATATGCTCAAAAGATGTTGTAACGCCTTTGCCCGATGGCTTATTTCATTTTTCTCCTCTTTTGTTAATTGGGCCATCGTTCGTTGTTTTTCAGGCACGTAAAAAATCGGGTCGTACCCGAAACCGTTCTCACCTATTGGCTCTTCTGTAATATATCCTTCGCACACACCGTCTACCGTCGTTGTTTCCCCGTTCGGTTTTGCAACAGCTAACGTGCAATGAAAACGGGCGGTTCGTTGTTCAAAAGGCACACCTTGTAACTTTGTAAGCACTTTTTCAATGTTTGCTTGATCGTCTTTTCCCTCGCCAGCGTAGCGAGCCGAGTATACGCCCGGCTCACCGTTTAGCGCATCGACGATTAAACCAGAATCATCTGCAATGACGACTTCATGAAGCATATTCGCAATCGTCGTTGCTTTTAATATCGCATTGTCTGTAAACGTCGTTCCCGTTTCTTCAACATCCGGTATGTCATCGTAGTCAAGAAGCGAACGAACGTCGATTCCTTTTTTCGCAAACAATTGTTGAAACTCGGCTACTTTTCCTTTGTTTTTTGTAGCAATGATCATCCGCTTCACTTTGCTTCTTCCCCTTCCGAACGATGTTGCATAATTTGTTCCGCAAGGGAACCGAGCGCTTCTTTTTGTCGGGCAATCAGCTCGTGAATGCCTTTTTCAGCAACCGTTAATAAATCGAGCAACTGCTCGTATGAAAATGTCGCTTCTTCCCCTGTTCCTTGAATTTCAACAAAGCGCCCCGAGCCTGTCATGACAATATTCATATCGACATGTGCTTTTGAATCTTCAACGTAATTTAAATCTAAAATAATGCCATGCTCTTCATCTATTCCGACTGATGTGGCAGCTAAAAAATCTGTAATCGGGAGCGTCGGTAATTTTTTTTCTTCGACCATTTTTCCGAGCGCCAACGTCATGGCGACAAATGCCCCTGTAATTGACGCTGTGCGCGTTCCACCGTCCGCTTGAATGACATCACAATCAATCCAAATCGTTTTTTCCCCTAACTTTTGCAAATCAACAACAGAACGAAGCGCCCGGCCAATAAGCCGTTGAATTTCCATCGTTCGCCCTGACAACTTTCCTTTGCTTGCTTCGCGAATGTTTCGTTGCTCGGTTGCGCGCGGAATCATCGCATACTCCGCAGTAATCCATCCCTTTCCACCTCCACGCATAAACGGTGGAACTTTATCTTCGATGCTTGCTGTACAAATGACTTTCGTATCGCCAATTGCAATGAGCACCGAGCCTTCTGGATGTTTTAAATAGTTCGGTTCAATATGTACGGGACGAAGCTCTTCATTTGTTCTACCATCTACTCTCACAAAAAATCCTCCTCAATGTATGTTCACGAAATAAGAGGCAGGAACACTGCCTCTCGACGATGAATCTTTATATAGTATAGCAAAAAATTGGTTTCAAAAACTACCTGTGTTCACATTTTGCGGTCTTGTTACCGGTTCGGATAACGGTTTGCCACTTTCATCAACTAATTCCGCTTTTCCGTTCACTGTAATGGCAACGCTCTCCACTCCTGGCTGTTCTGTTAACGACAACACTAAACAATTGAGCACATGCGTTGACACAACGTTTTTCTCCACGCTGCCATAAATCGCTTCGTTAAAGTTTAACGTCACTTTTCCATTTTCATATTTTGGCGCTTCTAACAATTTTGCATCCGCTTGAAAATCGCTTAATAACCCAGAACCGTAGCTTGGTCCTTTAATCAGCTCATTCACAACAGCAGCTAACTCATCTTGTTCGCTATTCGGTACGCGTCTCGTTACCGGTACATAATACGTTTGTTTCCCGTCTTGCGCTAAAAAGTAGACGATGACCGGATGCGTATTCGTAATATCGACAACACCGTTCGTTTCAATGTTAATTCCGTCATCTCTACTTAGTTCGTCGCTAATTGGCGTTCCGTTGACCGGCATCATGTTTTGGTCATGGCCATTCATCCGAATTTTTACACGTTTCACATTATCAAATTGCGTCACTGTCCATGTGATTGCTTGTAAAATTCGCTTTTCATCTTCTGGACGATAATTCGCAAATTCTTTCGAAAAATCAATAACAAGCGTGCCATCTTGTTTTAAATTGACGCTTAACACTTGGGTGTCAGCTGGAAGAACGGCACGAAATCCGTTTGGCAACAGCTCTGAAATTGGACCATTTTCTACTAAATATTCGAGTACTTGTTTTGCAGCTGCGTTTGTTTTTGGCAAGGCAAACGTTTGTGGAACGACAAAGCCGTTTTTATCAATTAAGTACAATTCGCGTTGAACGGTTTCTGTCGCTTGTTCTTTTTGTGCTGCTTCTTTTTCTTGCAACGCTTGCTCGTCTTCTATATACGTTACATCTTTTGGCGGATCAATTTCCTTTGTTGCTTTTTCACCTCCAAACAGCCCACATCCTGACAGAATAAAAACAAACATTGTTACAATGATCCATACGCGGCGCATGGACTCCCCTCCTCACACGGTTTGTACTACTATGTATACGAGCCGTCCAAAAAAGTAGAACAAAAAAATCCTTCGGCATATGCGAAGGATTTTAAAATAATTGGATCGTTTCGACATGTTCAATTGGATGACCGAACCATTTCGAAGCAATTTGTTGAAACATTTCTTTCGGTCCAGTCGTTAAAAATATATGTTCGCGACGTTTATTCCCCGTATAAAGCAAATCGCTATGATGCAAAATCGTACTCACTTCCCGCGCTGTTTCATCGCCAGAACAAATAAGTTTCACGTGCTCCCCCATATATTGTTGAATAAGTGGACTTAAAAGCGGATAATGTGTACAGCCTAAAATGAGCGTATCAATCGGTCGATCTTTTAACGGTTGAAGCGATTCGGCAACAATTTGCTTTGCTTCTTCCCCTTCAAACTGTCCGCTTTCCACTAAAGGAACAAACTTTGGACAAGCTAAACTTTCTACTTTCACATCACTATTAATGGATTTTAGCGCTTGTTCGTACGCGCTGCTTTTCACCGTTCCGATCGTGCCGATGACACCGATATGATAGTTTTTTGTAATTTTTAACGCGGTACGAGCGCCAGGATGAATGACACCGATCACGGGAATGTTGAGCGTATCGCGAATTTCTTCTAGTGCGACAGCAGTTGCTGTGTTACATGCAATAACGAGCATTTTTATGTCATATCCAAGCAAATAGTTCGTCATTTCCCATGTAAATTGTCGAATTTCTTCCCGTGGTCTCGGTCCGTACGGACAGCGTGCTGTGTCTCCTAAATATACAATTTGTTCTTTTGGTAGTTGGCGCATGATTTCTCTTGCAACGGTTAATCCACCAACGCCTGAATCAATAACTCCAATCGGTCTTTCCAATGTATTCGCCTCATTCTTTGTTGATGTATGACAAAACATCTTTCATTATAACACACATCAAATCAATAGAAAACCGGCTTGCCTAAACTAAAAAGGCGAGCCGGTTCTCTTTATAGTTCAAGTTCTCCCATTCGAAGCAATTCAACAACAGCTTGTGAGCGCCCCTTTACCCCAAGCTTTTGCATTGCATTCGAAATGTGATTCCGAACTGTTTTTTCGCTAATGAACAGTTCACTAGCAATCTCTTTCGTCGTCTTGTCTTGCAACAACAGTTCGAATACTTCTCGTTCTCTTTTTGTGAGCAGCGGCTTCTGATTCAAGTGGATAACCCTCCTTGCTTTTACCAGACCGAAACGGATGGGTATATATTTAGTCAACATATCGTATGCAAGAAGGGAAATAACGGTTACATATTTTCAGCTAATCGCGCACGTGCGCTTTCGTCCCAAGCGACTCCTTTTCCTGTCGTTTTTGACATTTGCACCATCGTCCCACGCCCTGTAAATGCAATCGTTCCATCTTGTTTTTTCCCAACGTAATGTAAATCGACAGAAGAGTTGCCGATGTGTGCGACTTTTACACCGATATGTAGCTGCTCACCAAAATATACTTGTTGTAAAAAGTCGCATTGTAAATTCGCCACAACCGGAATGGCATCGTGTTCTTTCCCTAACCAATCGTGCATAAAACCGAGATGTTCAAAAAATGCGATGCGCGCTTCTTCAAAATATACAAAAGGAACGGTATTGTTTAGATGGCCAAACATATCTGTTTCTGAAAAGCGAACGCGCACCGGATGAAAAAAAGAAAAACGTTGTTCCCATTCTTTCATATCGTCAATATAAGAGATTTTCACCTTCCCTCTCCCCCTCTACAAAAATTTAGCTAACATCAGAAACATAAGGCCGACTCTTTAAGAGCCGACCTTTTTGTTACACTTCATCGCTACCGAAGAAATTGCGGAACATTTGAATCGTTGCTGCGCGGTTCAATGCCGCAATAGACGTTGTGAGCGGAATGCCTTTCGGGCAAGATTGCACGCAGTTTTGTGAATTTCCGCAGTTCGCTAATCCACCATCACCCATAATCGCTTCAAGACGCTCCGCCTTATGCATTGCTCCTGTTGGGTGAGCATTAAATAAACGCACTTGCGAAAGCGGTGCTGGACCGATAAAGTTTGATTTACTATTGACGTTCGGACAAGCTTCTAAACATACACCGCACGTCATACATTTAGATAGCTCATACGCCCATTGCCGTTTGCGCTCTGGCATGCGCGGTCCTGGACCTAAGTCGTACGTTCCATCGATTGGAATCCATGCTTTTACTTTTTTCAACGAATCAAACATGCGGCTACGGTCGACTTGCAAGTCGCGAATGACAGGGAACGTGCGCATCGGTTCTAAACGAATAGGCTGCTCAAGCTGATCAACAAGCGCCGTACACGATTGACGCGGCTTGCCGTTAATTACCATCGAACAAGCGCCACACACTTCTTCTAAACAGTTCATTTCCCAAGCAACAGGCGTCGTTTTTTCCCCTTTCGCATTGACCGGATTGCGCCGAATTTCCATGAGCGCCGAAATAATGTTCATATTCGGACGATACGGAATGACAAACTCTTCTTCATAAGGGGCTGTATCCGGACGGTCTTGTCTTGTGACAATAATCCGAATCGTTTTATTTTCGCTCATGATTTCACTTCCCCTTTCTTTTTCGTATAGTCGCGCTTGCGCGGTTTAATGAGTGATGTATCCACTTCGCGATAATGGAATGATGGCCCATCTGGCGTGAAGCTTGCCATCGTTGTTTTTAACCATTCTTCATCGTTTCGCTCAGGAAACTCTGGTTTATAGTGCGCTCCACGGCTTTCGTTACGGTTGTAAGCGCCAAGCGTGATGACGCGAGCTAGCTGCAACATGTTGTAAAGCTGACGTGTAAACGATGCACCTTGGTTGCTCCATTTCGCTGTATCGTTAATGTTAATGTTCTTATAACGCTCAAGCAATTCTTGAATTTTTTCATCTGTTTTTAATAGTTTATCATTATAACGAACGACCGTGACGTTATCTGTCATCCATTCACCAAGCTCTTTATGCAAGACGTAGGCGTTTTCTGTGCCGTCCATCGCCATAATTTGCGCCCATTTTTCTTGTTCTTGTTTTAAATAACGATCGTATAAAGAAGAAGGCATTGCATCTGCTGATTTTTCAAGCCCTTTCATATATTCAACTGCTTTTGGACCAGCTACCATTCCACCATAAATCGCAGATAATAACGAGTTCGCACCGAGACGGTTAGCGCCGTGCATCGAATAGTCGCACTCGCCTGCCGCAAACAATCCTTTAATGTTTGTCATTTGATCATAATCAACCCATAATCCACCCATTGAATAGTGGACAGCTGGGAATATTTTCATCGGTACTTTTCTCGGATCTTCACCCATAAACTTTTCATAAATTTCAATAATGCCACCTAACTTAATATCGAGCTCTTTCGGATCTTTATGCGATAAATCTAAATAAACCATGTTTTCGCCGTTAATACCGAGCTTTAAGTCGACACACACATGGAAAATTTCACGCGTCGCAATATCGCGTGGAACGAGGTTTCCGTAAGCCGGATATTTTTCTTCTAAGAAATACCACGGTTTTCCGTCTTTATACGTCCAAACTCGCCCACCTTCTCCACGCGCTGATTCACTCATTAAACGAAGCTTATCATCGCCCGGAATAGCTGTCGGATGAATTTGGATAAACTCTCCGTTTGCATAATACGCACCTTGTTGATATACGATCGATGCTGCTGAACCTGTATTAATGATAGAGTTTGTTGACTTCCCGAAAATAATCCCCGGACCGCCTGTTGCCATGATGACCGCATCTGCTGGGAATGCTTTAATCTCCATCGTTGTCAAGTTTTGCGCGACAATTCCGCGACATACTTGCTCATCATCTAAAACAGCACCCAAAAACTCCCAACCTTCATATTTTGTCACTAAACCAGCGACTTCGTGACGGCGCACTTGTTCATCAAGCGCGTAAAGAAGCTGTTGTCCTGTCGTTGCCCCTGCGTATGCAGTACGGTGATGCTGCGTTCCACCAAAGCGTCGGAAGTCAAGCAATCCCTCTGGCGTACGGTTGAACATGACACCCATGCGATCAAGCAAATGAATAATGCCTGGGGCCGCTTCACACATCGCTTTTACTGGAGGTTGATCCGCTAAAAAGTCCCCACCATATACTGTATCATCGAAGTGTTCCCACGGGGAGTCTCCTTCCCCTTTTGTATTGACCGCACCGTTAATGCCACCTTGTGCACAAACAGAGTGAGATCGCTTCACAGGAACTAATGAAAATAAATCTACTTTTACGCCTGCTTCGGCAATTTTAATTGTTGCCATTAAGCCGGCAAGACCTCCACCAACAACGATAATTTTTCCTTTACTCATGTCTCCTCACTCCTTCAATGTTGTGGATTAAACGAATGCTAAAATCGCGCGTATACCAACGATCGAAAGCGCGACAAAAATCCCCATTGTCACGTACGTAGAAATTTGTTGTGAACGAGGAGTCACTGTAATACCCCAACTAACGAAAAACGACCATAGCCCGTTTGCAAAGTGAAACACCGCAGAGACGATTCCAACAATATAAAATGCAAGCATAAACGGGTTCGCAACGATGTTCGCCATCATATCATAGTTCACTTCCGCACCAAATGCAGCTTGAACACGCGTTTCCCATACGTGCCAGACGACGAAAATGAGCGTAATAATCCCCGTTAAGCGTTGCAACATAAACATCCAGTTACGAAAATATCCGTAACGACTGACATTGTTTTGTGCCGTAAATGCGATATATAGCCCATAGATGGCATGGAATAATAGCGGAAGAAAAATAACGAAAATTTCTAAAAAGTAACGAAACGGTAGCTGCTCCATAAAAGCGGCCGCCTTGTTAAATGCGTCTGCTCCTCTTGTTGCAAAATGGTTAACAACTAAATGCTGCATTAAAAACAGCCCGACTGGAATGACTCCGAGCAATGAATGGAGTCGACGATAAAAAAACTCTCGATTTTGTGCCATACATAACCCCCCTTGAAATTGTCATCTTCCTTTTCTATGAGCTCCCATCCGCATCTACTAGACAATGAACAATAGAAGTGTAAACACTTCCATTTCCATTGACCATTGTCACATTCATTGTACTCCCAGAATGTAGGAGCGTCAAGAAAAGGTGTTCACGAAATGTTCAATCATTTAAAATTTTAAAACAACTATACTTCTAGTGAAGTCCGAAATAAAAGAAAAGTCAATACTGTTTTTCATGTTGTTGTGCGCTATAATGAAAAAATAGAGAGGGGAATTGAACGTGAGCGGGCATGAACAGTGGAAACAAATAAACATTTCTGCTTTTAGCGACTTTTTATTTCGGCAAGAATTGTTGCCAAATTTGTTCGGAAAAGAAACGCCATTTATTTTATATTGGGCAGGAAAAGATTTAGCGAGAAAATACCCGCTAGCTACAATCGATGATGTCATCGCTTTTTTTGAACAAGCGGGTTGGGGAAATTTATCGCTGCTTGAAGAGAAAAAAGATCAATGTGAACTTCGATTAGAAGGACCGCTCGTCGCGATGCGGTTCGATTATAGTGGAGAGTGCACATTTCAACTTGAGGCAGGCTTTCTTGCTCAACAGTTTGAACAGCAAAAAGGATATGTCACCGAAGCGTTTGAACAACAAAAACGGCGCGCCAAAACTGTTTTGTTCACAGTCAAATGGGACCGAAAAGATGAAGCTGACCGATGACGGTCAGCTTTCATACGTTTGAAGCGTTTCGTAAATTTTTTGTGCCACATGTTTTGGAATGTTCGCTTCTTGAAGCTGTTCAACCGTTGCCTCTTTCATTTTTTTAATCGATCCGAAATGTTGCAATAGCGCTTGTTTTCTTTTTGCACCAACTCCCGGAATTTGATCGAGAATGGAATGAAACGCAGATTTTGAACGAACTTGCCGATGAAATGTAATCGCAAACCGGTGCACTTCTTCTTGAATGCGCTGCAGCAAATAAAACTCTTGACTATTTTTCTCTAATGAAACGATGCTCGGTGGATCACCAAAAAGGAAATGGGACGTTCGGTGTTTCTCGTCTTTCACTAACCCAGCGATCGGAATTGATAACCCAAGTTCGCATTCCAACACTTCTTTTGCGGCTTGTATTTGCCCTTTTCCTCCATCGACAACAATGAGATGAGGGAGCGGTAAACGTTCGCGTAATACACGAGTATAGCGTCGGCGAATGACTTCGCGCATCGACTCGTAATCATCTGCCCCTTGCACCGTTTTTATTTTATATTTACGATATTCTTTTTTTTCCGGCTTTCCATCAATAAATACGACCATGGCGGCAACAGCGTCTGTTCCTTGAATGTTTGAATTGTCAAACGCCTCAATCCGATGAGGTGTCGGAATCCCGAGCGCTTCACCTAGCCGTTCAACCGCGCGAATGGTTCGTTCTTCGTCACGTTCAATTAAAAAGAACTTTTCTTGCAGCGCAATGTGCGCATTTTTACAAGCTAAATCAACAAGTTCTTTCTTTTTGCCGCTTTTCGGCTGTGTAACGTTCACATCGAGCAATTTCGCCGCCATTTCTCCATCGATTTCTCGCGGCAATACAACTTCGCGTGGCTTTAAATGATAATGTTTACTGTAAAATTGACCTAAAAACGTTAAAAATTCTTCTTCCGGCTCTTGGTACAGCGGAAACATCGACACGTTTCGTTCGATGAGCTTCCCTTGTCGAATAAAAAATACTTGTACGCACATCCATCCTTTATCGTACGCATATCCGAAAATGTCGCGGTCAACGAAATCGTGTAAAATCATTTTTTGTTTTTCCATTAATGTTTCAATATACGAAATTTGGTCGCGGTATTCTTTCGCCCGCTCAAACTGTAACTGTTCCGCTGCTTCCATCATCTTTTCTGTCAATGTCTCTTTGACTTCTTTATAGCCGCCGTTTAAAAAGCGCGTAATTTGTTCAACAATTTGTTTATTTTCTTCTTCCGATACGTGATATTCACACGGTCCTAAACATTGTCCCATATGATAATATAAACAAACTTTTTTCGGCATCTTCTCACATTTTCTTAACGGATATAAACGATCGAGCAATTTTTTCGTTTCATGAGCTGCTTGGGCGTTTGGGTACGGACCAAAATATTTCCCTTTATCTTTTTTCACCGTCCGAGTAATGATAAGACGCGGATGTGTTTCACCGGTAATTTTAATGAATGGATAGCTTTTATCGTCTTTTAACATGACGTTATATTTCGGATCGTATTTTTTTATTAAATTCATTTCTAAAATAAGCGCTTCCAAATCCGAAGACGTCACGATATATTCAAAGTCGGCAATTTCGTTTACTAAGCGAAGCGTTTTTCCGTCATGTGTACCTGTGAAATAAGAGCGAACACGATTTTTCAACACTTTCGCTTTTCCAACGTAAATGACCGTTCCTTGTGCATCTTTCATTAAATAGCATCCCGGCTGATCAGGCAAAATCGCCAACTTTTCTTTTAATCGCTCATTCACGTTCTTCCTCCTCTCGCCATTCATATACTGTAATGCGTCCATATACAGGGTCAGACAATAAGCTCGATTCATACGTCCGAATCGGGCGAATATATGGGCGAACGTCTATGCCTTGCGCTTGAAACCCTTTGACGACATGATCAGTCACATACACTTTCGCATGTGGAAATACCGCTTTTTCACGTTGAAAAACATCAAACGAGAACACGCGTTCATGCGGAAAAGAAACACGTAAATATTCAAGAACGCGCGTCTCTTCCCACGTAAATAAAATAAACGGTTGTTCTTTCTGTTCAAAATCATACGCCAACTGATATGTCGCTGGCAACTGTGTCGCTTGATTGTTTACCCCTTGCATGCCGATTACCGTTTGAGAAACGAGTAAAGCGAGCATAACGATGAGGCGCATGCGCGATGACGACTGAAGGGCACTTACAAACAAAAAGAATGAAACGATGATGACAATCGGCAATATATGCCTAGGTTTTTCAATATTTTGCGCAAATAGCGCCCAAAGAAAATACGTCAATAAAAGCAAACGATATAAATTGGGCAGAAATATATGCTTCCACGTCATAAAGAACAAAATAGCAAAACAACTAAGTAGCCATACAGACTGCTTTGCCATGCCTGTCCAAATGATATTATAAAAAATAAGCATATATACTCGCTGCCAAAACGGTGCTTCATCCGTTGAAACCGTTCCTCCCCATTGTGTGAAATGCCCTGTTACAAACGAAAAGGCAAGCTGCCAAAAACTTTCTCCTTCCGTTGCAGCTACTGCACTTATCCAAATGAATTGAAACGCAATCGCTGCCAAACTGTATAACAAAAGCTGTGTCAAACGATACCTCCGCTTCCACCAAACATATAATATACCAACCCCAAAAGGAATGTACGATAAGCGAATACCAAGCATGATGCTAAATAATAATAACGGTAGCCATTGCACATGAACACGGTCCGAGTGAAGCGCACGTTCTAAACTCCACACATACCACCATAAAAGAGCGAGAGCACTCCCCTCCGACATCGGTTGTGAGACGATTAACATGACGTAGCTAAGCGATTGGACGAGTGCTGTCATGAAGAGCGCATACTTTTTTTCTACGTATGTTTTAGCAAGCAAATAAATTGGAATTATCGCACTCGTCATGAGTAATCCGTTCCAAATCGCAAGCGCTTTAGCAGCATTGTCAACAAACGAATGAATGAGCATCCCGCCAAAAATAAAATACGGATATCCTGGAAAATGTGGTTGCATCGCAAGTAAATCGTATCGATCGAGGGCGAGAGCAAAGTCCACTTCATCCCACGTTGCTGCAAACGGGCTAGCATAGACGAAATACGATGCGCATACGGTAAACAGCACGATGATTGAAACAATTCGCACAATAAAACCCTCCTAAGTAAAAAAGTACAAGGCTCCCCTTGTACTTTACATCACTTGTTGTTCAAGCACCTTCTCATTTTTTTCGTTTTTTTCTTCTTTCGTACCATAACGTGTTTTCACAAGTAAATAAATGACGACGAAATAACCAATATATGCTAACACTTCTTCAAGTGAAGGCATCGATGAATAACCGAATAACGCCTTGAAGAAAATACCGACGTCACCAGAAAAAATCGGTTCTTGTCCTGTATCGCGCACGAAATGTTCATGGTCAATCGGATGTTCTGGCATAAACCATGTAATATCGTACACGTGCGGCATGACGCTACCGATAATTTTTAAGTCTTGCAACATCGAAATGCCTTGTACAAGCAACCCAGCGGCAATCAAAATGATAAATGCACCTGTGACTTTAAAAAACGTTTTTAACGGTACGCGCATCGTTCCTTTAAAGAACATGTAGCTGACAATAGCAGCGATCGTCAAACCGGTAATGGCTCCCCATCCTTGTACCGCTGCTCCGATGTTTCCACCTGTAATGGCAGCGAAGAAAAACACCGTCTCTACTCCTTCGCGCAGTACAACTAAAAACGAATGCATCACCATACCAAATACGTCCCCTTTAGACACGTATTTGCTCATTTTTCCTTCCATACTACTTTTTATATCTTTGCTATGTTCTGCCATCCAAAATACCATTTGCGTCAGCAAGATGGAAGAAATGAAGATGATGCTCACCTTTAAATATATTTCGCTTGCCATCGTGGAAAAACCAGTTAGCACGACTTGGAATAATAATGCGACAATCGCGCTTGCAAACACAGCTAGCCCTGCGCCGAGCCAAACATATTTCACATAACGTGATTGATCAATGCGCTTCAAATACGATGTAATAATCCCAACAATTAATAGCGCTTCTAACGCTTCACGAAACGTAATGAGCAGTGCTTGAACTTCCAACGCATGTGCCCCCTTTCTTTACTTCCGTTTTCTCACGGCATACACGACAACCGCAACAATAACGGCGATAATAGCAATAATCGGAATCCAGTTTTTCACATCCGACAAATCCGTCCATTCCTTCTTTTTTGCCGCTGCTAATCGATCTAAATCTTCTTCAGTAAAATGACCCGTTTCAATATTTTCTAATTCAAATTGATCTTGCAACGCTTTCAAAATCGTTTGTTTGCTTTCTTTAAATTGATTGATGTTCGATTCTTTCTTTCCTACTCCAAACAATCCCGGATTCCCGAGCGATTGAAGGGCAACATCAAACTGTTGTTTTAATTTTTCATCTAACTCGGCATCGTTTTGTTGTACAATCGGGGAAAGGGCTTTATATGTAGCAAATGCTTTCGCTAATAAACGTTTGCTCGTATCGTAATTATCGAAATTCTTTTCTACATTTTCTAAACGACGCGCAACGTTTAACACAAGCACTTTTTGCATTGCTGAAACGATCGTATCCTCATCTTTATTTTCAATCGCCTCTAAAATAATCTCAGACGGTTCAGGTCCCATATGCATATCAATTTCTTTTTGCACCGTTTCATAAATCGCCTTCACTTCATCGAACTTTTTCTCCTGCGCTTTGGCGACCATCTCTTTATACGCTTCAGCAACCGCTTCTTCGTTCGGATCACCGTATGAGTAAGCGAACGAAGACATAGGGGCTGAAGTGAAAATTAATATCATTGATAAACAAAAAAATAAAAACTTTTTCACTCCGATCTCCTCCTTCGATGATAATGATAATAATTATCATGATTGTTGTCAAGAAAAAATGCTAGAGAATCTCTCTCTCTAGCGTTGTTGAACAGAGCGCATATACTTTCGTTTTACCGGGCGACACATTTCTTTCACGATCGCAGGAAGAACGTGTTTTAAGTAAGCTGTAAACTTAATAAACGACTGACCTGTTGTCCTCACTTGATATACAATCGGCACTTCTTTTAAGCGGAATCCTTTGCGAACTAAATTTAACGTCAATACTTGAGCGTAGTTGTAATCATGAATAATTTCCGCTTCTTCCATCGCCTCACGTGAAAAAGCCCGCATGCCTGATTGACCATCGTAAATCCATGTTTTTAATAAAATGGATTGAAGCAACGTAAACATATAATTTCCGATGCGGCGATGCCATTTCATCCCATGAATCGTTCCTAAAAAGCGAGAACCCATTGTATAATCCGCTTCTCCACATAAAATAGGCATGATGAGATCTGGGATTTGCTCTGGCGGATATTCATTATCTGCATCAATCATGACACCGATGTCGGCATCAAGTTCGACACATTGTTGTAAGCCGGTACGTACAGCTGCCCCTAACCCACGATTTCGTTCGTGTCGATAAATGAAATCAGCTCCCGCCTGCTTAGCGACGTCAACCGTACGATCCGTTGAGCCGTCGTCAACGACTAGTACATGCACTTCTATATTCGATCCAATATGTCTCGGAATACGACGAATGACTTCTCCAATCGCTTCTTCCTCGTTATGTGCAGGCAAAAATACAACGACTTTCATCATCTTCCCTCTTTCTTCAGCGCTTCAACTAACACAGGGCCACGGCTATGGCTCGGATATGGAGCTCCTAACAAATAAGCAATCGTTGGAGCAAGGGAAACGAGGCTATGTTTTTCGTCAATGCGCTTTCCTTTTTCAATCATCGGACCGTACATGAAAAATGGGACATATCGTTCTCCTTCGTCTAAATGGCCGTGTCCACCAATTCCATCTGCTTGTCCATGATCGGCACAAACGATGAGCGTCGTGTTGTCCATTTTCCCTTTCTCGTGTAGCCATTCAACAAATTGTTGAATGAGCCGATCAACTTCTTCAATTTTTTGCACATACTCATCATAATGTACACCACGACTATGACCGGTTTGATCCGTTCCAATAAATTGAACAACAAATAAATCTAAATCTTGTTCGGCCATGATTTGTTTCGCCCGCTCCATAATGTTACGGTCTGCCACATCGTTATGCATGACAGCTGTCACTGTTTCGACATCATTTCCTAGGGAATCGACAAGATGAGCGATACCGAGCACTTTTCCTTTTTTCCCCGCTTTTCGAAGTGAATCAAAAATACTTTCTACTCGAATGCCTAACTTCCATACCATATTTGAACGAATACCGTGCTCAAACGGATACGTTCCTGTAAGCATCGACGTAAAACAAACGACCGTCCGAGCAGGATATACTGTTTCCATTTGTGTAAAATCTGTTCCGTTGGCACGGAGCGATTTTAAAAATGGAGCGTTTGCTTGTTCAAAACGATCTTTTCTCATCCCATCAATCACGAGGACGATGACGCGATCACTCAACGGCCTATCATTTGTCGGCACATTGTTCGTGTACTGATCGATGACTTTCGGTTTCCAGTCAAATAAATAGCGATGCAAAACAAACGACCATATGAAAACAAATGCGTAAAAAGCAATGAATGACGGAACATGTACATCATGTTGCATCCCGTATTCCCACATAGAAAGAAGAAGCAACACTTTCGGTAATTGTTCTTGCGCATTTCCGCTTGTAGAGTCGCTATTTTTTAATACGAGTTTCCAAAAGCGAGTGAAGTTCAACCACGTTGTTCCAATGCGTAAATGATAATATAACGTTCCCCAAAAGAAAACGGTAAAAAAGAAGTAGAGACTGACAGCAAGCAAAAGTAAGCTCGTTGGAACGAAAGACCAAATCATTAAAAACATGACGTACGGAACCCATAAATAGTTACGTAAAAATAACGGATAGTCATATACGTAGTACAAAACGAAAAGGGGGAGGGTGAGTAAAAAGCTACGAAATAACTTTTCCCCTTCTTCCAACGTCATACCATCAAATAAATGAAAAAGAACGATCGTTCCGATGACAAAAATTGGAGTAAATGGTTTTCCTTCATTTAATAAGTTCCAACATCTTGCCGCTATTTTTTCAAACTTCGATGCTTTTTTCACGCTGCGTCCTCCTTTCGAACGAATGTCCATAATGTCGGGATGCGAAACCATACATATAGTCCGACGACATAAGAAAATAAAAATTTAAACAAATGGGTCACTAACGCAAGGGCGTATGCTTGTTCCCAATACGGATGAATGCGCGTTAACGCAAATGCCATAACGGCTTCATACGTAGCTAATCCTCCTGGAGTCATTTGAAATATTTGTCCTCCAACGGTCATGCTATTTACCCATAACGATTGAGCAAATGAAAGTGGAAAGGCCACCATTTTCGCCATTTCAAACAAAACGACAGCTTCACATATCCAACTGAACACAATAGCAACAACAATCGGCACAAAGCGACGGCTTTTCCATATCATGTTCCAATGTTGTTTATGTTTTTGTAGCCATGACAAGTCGATGCGTTGAAGGACGAAAAACAACATAACGATACCGCCGAAAACGAGGGGAAAAATAACGGCGGAACGAATAACGGTGTGCATATAAACGATTGCACCAAAAAAAGCAAAGAAAAATAAAACGAGCAAATCGAGAAGGCGTAATACAATAACAGACTCGGCAACAATCGCAAACGAGATGCGATCTCGCCTTGCGCATATGCCAATGCGAGCAGCATCGCCAATTTTAATCGGAAAAATGTGATTGATAAATAAACTAGCAAATAACCCATCGATACACGTTTGAAAACGAGCCTGAGGCAAATACCATTTCCATGCCATTGCACGTAAAACAAAGGCAAGTCCATACATGATGAACATATAACTTGCATGCCACGGTTGCGAAACAAGCGTGTGCATAAGATCGAACAACCGTTGGGCATTAAAATGTTGAACAGTCATCCATATAAACATTGCAATAAACAGAAAGCTAATGAGCCGTATCACGATGTTGATTTGTTTATTTTTCATATTGCTTCGCCCATTCAATCGTCTTTGCTAATCCTTCTCGTAACGATACGCGCGGCTCATATCCGAGCTGCTCTTTCGCTTTCGTAATATCCGCCCATGTAGCGACGACATCGCCAAGCCGAGAAGGTTCGTAATGAATGCGCATATGTGGAAAATGGGCTTGGAACTCTGCAAGCAACTGCTTCATCGTCACCGGTTGACCAGCCCCAAGGTTAAACACATCACTTGCCCCTTTCCGATCTAGCGCTCGAATCATTCCATCAACAATGTCATCAATAAACGTATAATCGCGAGCGGTATGTTCACCGTAAACGGTAATCGGCTCGTCGCGCAACAATTGACGAATAAATTTGCTAATGGCCATATCCGGCCGCCCCCACGGTCCGTATACAGTAAAATAACGAAAAATCGTCATCGTGTAGCCGTATATATGCGCATATGCATGGCAAAACGATTCCGCACTATATTTTGCCGCTGCATACGGGGAAACGACTTGTCCATTCGCCATATCTTCTTTTAATGGCTGAAACGCTTGATCGCCGTACACAGAAGAAGAAGAGGCGAACAACACATGCTCAACCTCCGCCTCCCCTGCTGCTTGCAATACGTTTACTGTCGCTTTCACATCGTAGTCAATATATGCAAGCGGCTCCGTTAATGATGGCTGTACGCCAGGTAACGCTGCTAAATGAAACACAACATTAGGGCGATGATGTAAAAAAATTTGTTTTAAAACATCCGCTTGCAAAATATCTACATCGTAAAAGTGAAAAAAACCGACGTCTTTTATTTGTTGAAGCTGACGCTGTTTCCGATATGTTGAATAGTACGGATGGAAATTGTCGATCACAACGAGCTCATGCCCAAGTTCAAGCAATTTTTTTCCCAGATGACTACCAATAAATCCTGCTCCACCTGTGATACATACTTTTGTCATTTATCTGACTCCCTCATCGTTTATGCGCTACTATTGTATCACAACAAAAAAGCCGCGTGTTATGCGCGGCTCTTTTTTATTGAATGATCGCACTGACAGCATCAAGCACAGCTTTGCTATGTTGAGCAGCTTCATCTTTTTTGTTTTCAGCAATGGCGTTATACCATTTTTCTGCAGCAGCAAACACTTCTGTTGCTTTTTGTTCACCTAATTTTGCTTTCACATCTAATTCGATCGCCTTTAAGAACATGTTTCCTTCTAACGCTTTCACTTTCGCTTCGACAACGTTATTTTCGTCTAACTGTGCCGGTGCTTTTTCATGATAGCCTTTCATTTTACCAAACAACGCTTTTGCAAATAATGCACTCACTTCTTCTGCTTTAATGTTTTTGTAATCATTATTCAATGATAAAATCTCATCTAAGCGAGTTGTTGCAGCCTCATCACCTTCAGCTAAAGAGCCTTTGATCGCTTGTAAAAAGCCCCACGCTTCTGCTTGTTGACCTTTTAGCTCATCTTCTGCTTTACCTTCTTTCACACCTGCTTCAATTTTTTCAGCATATGATTTTGATGCTAAATAGTAGCTGCGATAGATCGATTTATCCGTTAACTGAATGTACACTTTAAAATCATCTACGTTATTTGCTTTTAACGCTTCTTCTTGCGCAGCTAAACCAGCGTTAATGCTTTGCTCAAGGCTAGATTCTCCCGTTAATTGATAATATTCATCACGTTTCATCGCTGTTGGAACGAAAATTTCCGCTGCTAGCAACTTAATTTGTTCGAACAATGTTGTCGCTTTTTGTTGGTCGCCAGCTTCAAGTGCAGCTACAACGTCTTTTTGCAATTTCTTTTGCAACTGATAAAAATATGACTGCGTCACTTTATCTACAATTTGGCGCGCTGGATGTACGTTTAGCTCCCCGCTTTTTCCACCTTGAATCGCTGCTTCAATCGTTTGGGCAAATGTACCATCTAGTTCGTTAATTGGCTTTTGCAGTTGCTCTGTATATGTTTTTTCCACAACGCTCCAATCAACTGGTTGTCCTTCTTTCGCTTTTTCTGTTTCTGCTTTGATCGCTTTATAAGCATCGATGAACGCTTGAACGTTTACTTGCTCTTCTGCTTGCTCAGTTTCAGCTTGTTGTTGCTCTTCTTGTTTTTCTTCTACTTTTGTTTCTTCCTTCTTCTCTGTCGTTTCCGTTTTTTGTTGGCCGCAACCTGCAAGCACTCCACCTGCTAATAAAAACATAGCAAATACAGCTTTTAATTGACGTTTTTTCATTTCGTATGTATCCCCCTTTTTTTGATAACGATTTTCATTAACCGTTATCATTATAGTAGAGAACGATTTTCAATGTCAATATAAAATTTCAAAAAAAAATACCTCGGATTTCTCCGAGGCATGTCGATTATAAATGTTTGCTTAAAAGACCAACAAGCGCTTCTTTTGGTTGGAAACCAACTGTTTTGTCGACAACTTCACCATTTTTAAAGACAAATAACGTTGGGATGCTCATAACGCCAAACTTTCCAGCTGTTTCTGGGTTGTCATCGACATTCACTTTCACAACCTTCACTTTGCCGCCAAGCTCGCGATCAACTTCTTCTAATACAGGTGCAATCATTTTGCAAGGTCCGCACCAAGGTGCCCAAAAGTCAACGAGCACAACTCCTTCTTTTACTTCATTTACAAACGTTTGATCTGTTGCATTTACAATTGCCATGTTTCATTCCTCCTTAAGCATTTCAGTTCCATGCACATAGTATACCATTGAACGTATTCATTACGCCAATCTTTTGCTTCGCTTCTACTATTTCCTTGTCGTTAAAAAATATGCTGAAAAGAAAAGGCAAAGCATCATGCTCTGCCTTACGAATGTACTTTTAGTTTTTTAAACTCCTCAATTAAAAGCGGAACGACTTCAAATAAGTCACCAACGATGCCGTAGTCTGCTACTTTGAAAATGTTCGCTTCTGGATCTTTATTAATCGCTACGATCACTTTCGAGTTAGACATGCCTGCTAAATGTTGGATAGCACCAGAAATGCCGCATGCAATATATAAGTCTGGTGTAACGACTTTGCCCGTTTGACCGATTTGAAGAGAATAATCGCAATATCCCGCATCGCACGCTCCACGCGATGCCCCAACCGCACCGCCAAGCAAGTTCGCTAACTCTTTCAATGGCTCGAATCCCTCGGCACTTTTCACGCCACGGCCTCCAGCAACAATCACCTTCGCTTCAGATAAATCGACACCTTCTGCTGTTTTTCGCACAACGTCACGAACGATTGTGCGTAAATCCTTTATATCTACTTGCACGTCAACGATCGCACCTGTTCGACTCTCATCTTTTTCAAGTGGAGCGATGTTGTTCGGACGAACGGTAACAAACATGAAACCGTCTGTAACAATTTTCTTTTCAAACGCTTTACCTGAATAAATTGGTCTCGTAAAGACGATATTTCCTCCCGTTTCTTCAACAGCAACAACATCGGATACAAGCCCAGACTGCCATCTTGCAGCAAGTTTTGGCGATAAATCTTTCCCAAGCGCTGTATGTCCGAATACAATTCCTTCTGGCTTCTCTTGCTCGACAACCGCTTGCAACGCTTGAGCATAACCGTCTGGTGTATAAGCCGCTAATTTTTCATGCTCGACAACAATGACACGGTCTGCACCGTAAGCAATGAGCTCATTCGCTAATGAGCGAACGCTCGCTCCGACAACGACAGAAACAACCTCTCCGCCTTCCGCGATCGTTTTTGCCGCAGCAATTGCTTCAAACGATACGTTACGCAACGCTCCGTCGCGCACTTCAGCTAATGTTAACACTTTTCTTGCCATAATCCCCATCCCCCTATTAAATGACTTTTGCTTCCGTATGAAGAAGTGAAACGAGTTCTTTTACTTGCTCTGAAATGTCACCTTGTAAAATTTTCCCCGCTTCTTTTTTCGGTGGTAAAAAGATTTCAATCGTTTTCGTTTTTGCTTCGACATCTTCTTCTTCCAAATCCAAATCATCAAGCTCTAATTCCTCAAGCGGTTTCTTTTTCGCTTTCATAATCCCCGGCAATGACGGATAACGCGGTTCATTTAAACCTTGTTGCGCCGTCACTAATAACGGTAACGATGTTTCAATCACTTCTTCGTCCCCTTCAACATCGCGTACCACTTTCACATTTGTTCCATCAATTTCTAGTTTCGTAATTGTCGTTACGTAAGGAATGCCTAACAATTCAGCAACGCGTGGGCCGACTTGACCTGAACCACCGTCAATCGCTACGTTCCCTGCTAAAATTAAATCGGCTTCTTTATCTTTTAAATACTCCGCAAGCACTTTTGCCGTTGTATATTGATCGCGGTTTTCTACATCGTCTTCAATGTTAATGAGCACCGCTTTATCGGCCCCCATCGCAAGCGCTGTGCGAAGCTCTTTTTCCGCATCTTCGTTCCCGACGGTGACAACTGTCACTTCTCCACCGTGTTGATCGCGCACTTGAATCGCTTCTTCAATCGCATATTCATCGTACGGATTAATGATAAATTCCGCACCTTCTTCACTTACTTTCCCATTTTGAATCACAATTTTTTCTTCCGTATCAAATGTACGTTTCATTAATACGAAAATATTCATGCTTCTCTCCCCCTCTTATTTTCCTCGGAACTGTGGTGTCCGTTTTTCAATAAATGCAGAAATACCTTCTTTCGCATCTTCCGTAACAAATACTTGCCCAAAAAGCTGCGCCTCTTTTTCCACACATTCGTGGAACGTTTTTGTTCTTGCCTCATTAACAAGCTGCAATACCGCTTGAACAGAAATCGGGCTCTTTTGAGCAATTTTTTGTGCAAGTTGCTTTGCTGTATGAAGCAACTGTTCTTCTGGTACCGCTTGATTTGCTAGCCCCCATTGAACAGCTTCTACTCCTGTTATCGGTTCGCTTGTCCACATCATTTCTAACGCTTTTGCCATACCGACGTGGCGCAACAAACGCTGCGTACCTGCAAATCCAGGAATAATGCCAAGCTGTAATTCTGGCAAACCAAGTTTAGCGGTTTCAGATACGATGCGCAGATGGCAACTCATCGCCAACTCTAAACCTCCACCGAGTGCGGCACCGTGAATGGCCGCAATAATCGGTTTCGGAAACTGTTCAATTTTCTCCATCACTTGTTGCCCTGCACGAGCGAGTTCAGCCGCTTGTTCGCTCCCATCAATCGCTGTAAATTCTTTAATATCCGCACCAGCTGAAAAAAATCTTCCTTCCCCATGAAGAACAATGACGCGCACTTGATCATTTTCTTTTAGTGTATCAAGCCGTTCTGAAAGCTCTTTCAAAACAGAAGAGGCTAAGGCATTGGCTGGCGGACGATGAAGCGTCAAAATTGTCACATACCCCTCTTGTTGAACGGAAAACATGTTCCCCCTCCTTCGTATATATCCGGAAGGTTGTTGTTTATACACAACAACCTTTCGTTAACAACTGATGAACCGATCTTGCTAATGCGACAAGATCATATTTTTGTTCGTTCATTACCCATGTCGTCACCATTTCGTCAATGGTTCCGAAAATCATTTGACGCGTAAGCCGTACGTCTAAATCCGAACGAAATTCCCCTTTGTCAATCCCTTCTTGTACAATCCGATCGACTACTTTCAAATATCCTTTCAAAATTTCGTTAATTTTCAGACGTAACGATTTATTCGATTGTCGAAGTTCCAATTGGGTAACGATTGCTAAATGCGGATCTGCCGCTAACATTTGAAAATGTTTTTGAATCAGCAAGAACAACTTCTCCGACGGACTCGAAATTCCTTCTATTTCTTCTTCAATTTTCTCAATAAAATATCCCATTTTTTCTTGAAACAACGAAATTAAAATATCTTCTTTATTTTTAAAATACAAGTAGATCGTACCATCCGCTACACCTGCTTGTTTCGCAATTTTCGAGACTTGCGCTTGATGGTAGCCATTTTCAGCAATGACGATCACAGCTGCATCAATAATTTGTTTAAACTTCGGTTTATCGCGTTTCAACTTTGCATTCTCCCTTTCAAAAATATGAATGAACAATCATTCATATTTTTATTTTAAAGAGAGGTCAAAAGCGTGTCAAGAAAAAACGTGCAAAGGTTATTTTTGCTTTTCTTTTTCTTCTTCAACAAGCGCACGGCGCAATATTTTTCCGACTGCTGTTTTTGGCAATTCTTTTCTAAATTCATAAATGCGTGGCACTTTATATGCCGCCAATTTACTTCTCATAAATTGGTCAAGCTCTTCTTCTGTGCACTGTTCTCCTTCTTTCAGCACAATAAATGCTTTTACCGTCTCACCGCGATAAGCATCAGGTACACCAATGACGACTGCTTCTTGCACTTTCGGATGCTCATACAACACTTCTTCTACTTCCCGCGGATATACGTTATAACCGCTCGCAATAATCATATCTTTTTTCCGATCTACAACGAAGAAATAACCTTCGTCGTTCATATAGCCTAAGTCACCTGTATATAGCCATCCGTCCCGAAGCGTCGCAGCCGTTTCTTCTGGGCGATTCCAATACCCTTTCATCACTTGCGGTCCACGAACAACAATTTCTCCGATTTCATTTACATTTGCCCGCTCACCTGTTTCTAATGAAACGATCATCGCCTCTGTATCTGGCCAAGGCACACCGATACTTCCTTTGATTCGTTTTCCATCCCAAATGAAATTGGAATGCGTCACAGGGGATGCTTCTGTTAAACCGTATCCTTCAATAATTTTTCCGCCTGTTACCGTTTCAAATTGTTCTTGCACTTCAACCGGAAGTGGAGCTGAGCCGCTAATACATATTTTAATCGATGATAAATCGTATTTTTTCAAACTCGGGTGGTTCAGTAGCGCGATGTAAATTGTTGGCGCCCCCGGAAATAGCGTTGGCCGCTGTTTTTCGATCGTCTTTAACGTCGTTTCAACATCAAACTTTGGCAATAAAATCATTTTATATCCTTCCATAATGGATAAGTTCATGACCGCCGTCATCCCATATACGTGGAAAAACGGAAGCACTCCGAGAATGGATTCATTGCCGCGCTCACATTTATACATCCATTTTGTACACATAAACGTGTTTGCTGTTAAATTATAGTGTGTAAGCATGGCCGCCTTCGGAAATCCTGTCGTTCCACCTGTATATTGAAGCAGAGCAACATCTTCGACCGGATCAACATGCGCTTCTTTTACTTTTCCACTCGCTAACGATAATGCTTTCGTAAACAAATGACAATCTCCTTCATGTTTGACGCGCACAATCATTCCTGTTTGTTTCTTTTGTACAAACGGATATAATACGTTTTTCGGAAACGGTAAATAATCTTTTATACTTGTAATGATCATATGTTCAACATTTGTATGCGCTTTCACTTTTATGATTCTTGGATAAAGTAAATCAAGAGCAATAATAATTTTTGCACCGCTGTCATTTAACTGATATTGCAATTCTCGCTCGGTATATAGCGGATTTGTTTGTACGACAATACCACCTGCAAACAAAACGGCATAATAGCTAATGACCGCTTGAGGACAATTTGGCAACATAATCGATACGCGATCGCCTTTTTCTAAACCGAGCTGTTGCAAATACGACGCTAACTTGATCGCTTGCTCATATATTTCTTTGTACGTCAACTCCTTTCCTAAAAAGTGAATCGCTGTTTTGTGCGGAAACTGCTCCGCTGCTTCTTGCAAAAATTGTTGCAACGGCTTGCGCGGATAATCAATCGAATGAGGAACTTGCTGAGGATATAACGCTAGCCATGGCTTCTCCATTTCTCTTCCCCCTTTTTCTATAAGATTATTTATATTTTATAATATTTTCTGAAATTTTTGTATCAAAAAATGAAAAAAGGTGCCTACTGACACCTTTTATGCAAAAAACGTAAGGTATATGACACCTATAAGCAAAAATACACCGCACAATCCAAGCAATACTTTCGCTAACGTTTCCATTTCTTTCTCCTCTCACCGTATACTTGCTCCGATGACAAACGACAAGCCGATGGAAATGACCATCGAAATAAATCCTACCGCGCGATTATCGTTGGCAATTTCATCGTCAATGTTAAACTTTGGTGTTAAAAACTCATAAATAAAATAACCGACTAAAAGCAAAACAAAGCCATAAATCCCCCAACCGATCATCGTTAATAGTGAATCGTGATGATCGATTGAATAACGAAAAATATTCGCAATACCAAATATTTTTCCGCCTGTCGCCATCGCTACCGCCATATTTCCTTTTTTAATTTCTTCCCAGTTTTTATATTTCGTCACAAGCTCAAAAATAGCTAAAAATAAAACTAAACATAAAATGACGACACTAAAATTGGCAGCAATATGAATCATTTCATTTTCCCAAAAAGCGCTCATAGTTCCTCCTGTCATCGTAATTCGACAATGGTGACGCCTGTTCCCCCTTCAGTCGCTTCACCAAACCGAATGCTTTTCACCGAACGATGATTTTGTAAATATTGTTGCACCCCTTTTCGAAGTGCGCCTGTTCCTTTTCCGTGAATAATGGACACGCGTGGGTACCCTGCTAATACTGCGTCATCAATATACTTTTCAACGCGAAGCAACGCATCTTCATATCGTTCACCACGCAAATCTAGCTCAAGCGGAACGTGATAATCGCGTCCTTTCACCGTCGCAATCGGCTTTGTCTCCATTGGTGTTGGACTGCTTACATACTGCAAATTTTCTTCATCCACTTTCATTTTTAAAATACCGATTTGCACAAGCCACTCTTTGTCGGATACTTTCTCAATCAACTTCCCTTTTTGATTGAGGTGGGTGACTTTCACTTCATCACCAGGTTGTAAAGGTTGCTTTTCTTTCTGCACTCGCTTTTTCTTTTTCGTGTCGATTTGTGGTATAGCTTCTTCTAGCTTTTTACGCGCATCGATGAGTTCATGTTCTTTCATCGCGACCGCTTGTTGTTTTTGCATCTCGCGAAGGTTTTGAATGACTTCTTCTGCGGTTTTCATCGCTCTTTTCACAATCAGTTCTGCTTCTTCTTTCGCTTTTTCTAGCAAACGATCACGTTGTTCATGCCATTCGTTCCACTGCTTTTCTAATTCGTTTCGCAACTGTTCCGCTTCTTGACGAAGTTTTTCTGCTTGCTCCCACTCTTCTTCTGCCCGCTTTTTACTTTGCTCTAGAGAAGCAATCATATTTTCGACTTCATTGTTTTCCGCACTAATATACGTGCGGGCGCGCGCAATAATATGTTCATCTAATCCGAGCCGACGAGAAATATCAAGCGCATTGCTTCGACCGGGAATACCGATCAATAGTTTATACGTCGGACTTAACGTTTCGATGTCAAATTCAACGCTTGCATTCATCACACCACGACGATTATAGCCGTATGCTTTTAATTCAGGATAGTGTGTTGTCGCTACGACGCGGGCACCACGATTATGCACTTCATCTAAAATAGCAATGGCTAATGCTGCACCTTCTTGTGGATCCGTTCCTGCACCAAGCTCATCAAATAAAACGAGGCTATGCTCGTCCACTTGTTTTAAAATCTCAACAATATTGACCATATGAGAAGAAAACGTACTTAAACTTTGTTCAATCGATTGCTCATCTCCAATATCAGCATACACCGAACGAAATACGGCTAGTTGCGATCCGTCTAACGCTGGTACTTGCAATCCAGCTTGCGCCATGATGGTAAACAAGCCAATCGTTTTTAACGTGACCGTTTTCCCCCCGGTATTCGGTCCTGTAATCACCATTGTCGTGTAGTCGTTTCCTAGTTCAATATCGTTTGGAACGACTTGATCAGGTGGAATAAGCGGATGACGAGCTTGAATGAGGCGAATATATCCACGCCCATTGATCGCTGGCTTTGTTGCTTTGATCGCTTTAGCGTATTTTGCCTTAGCGAACAAAAAGTCAAGATGTGCGAGCAGTGCAACGTTTTCAATAATCGTTGTCGCCTGCTCTCCCACAGAGGCAGATAATTCACTTAAAATCCGTTCAATTTCTTGCTTTTCTTTTACACGCAATTGTTGTAGTTCATTGTTTAATTCTACAACTGATTGTGGTTCAATAAATAACGTCGCGCCCGATGAAGACTGATCGTGTACAATGCCACCATACGTATGGCGATATTCTTGCTTGACTGGAATGACGTACCGATCGTTACGAATCGTAATAATCGCATCAGACAATGTTTTTTGAGCCGATGATGAGCGAATAATACTCTCTAACTTATCGCGCACTCGCCCTTCAATCGTGCGCAGTTGGTGGCGCAACGAACGAAGCCGATCGCTTGCTTCGTCAAGCACTTCCCCGCTTTCATCAATACAGCGATATATATGTTGCTCAAGCTCAACGAGCGGAACGATTCGCTCGGCATATGCCATCATATGCGGAAGCTCTGCCTCCGTCCCTTCTAAAAATTTTCTCAACTGCCTTGCCGCTCGCATCGTGCTTGCGATATCAAGCAGTTCATGTGGGCTAAGCGTTCCCCCGATGCTCGCACGCTTCGTTTGTGGGCGTACATCAAATATACCACCTAACGGAACGTGACCGCGCAAACGAAGAACCGTTGCCGCTTCATCTGTTTCTTCTTGCCAACGCACAACTTCTTCAACATGTGATGACGGCATAAGCGCTACAACTTTTTCTTTTCCTAATGAGGAAGACGCATATTCCGCAAGTTGTGCTTTTACTTTATCAAACTCAACAATGTGTAACGTTTTTACGTGCACCGAGTAACCCTCCTGCTGTTTATTTTCGTAAAAAAGACATGAGTTGGTCGACATCCCATGTATTGATGACCGTCTCTTTTCGAATCCACCCTTTCCGTGCGAATGCAACACCGAGCTCCATATCATCGAGCATACGAATATTGTGCGCATCTGTGTTAATTGCAATTTTAACACCGAGTTGCTGCGCTTTTTGTAAATAGGTGTACGTTAAATCGAGACGATGTGGATTTGCATTTAGTTCTAGCACCGTATTTGTTTCTTTCGCAAGCTGTAACAATTCATCTATGTTTACAGCGTATCCGCTTCGCTCGCCAATTAACCGCCCAGTCGGATGAGCAATCATATGAACGTATGGATTCATTAGCGCTTCTTTTAGACGTTTCATTATCGTTTCTTCTCGTTGTGAAAAAGCGGAATGAATGGAAGCGATGACAAAGTCAACGGTTTGTAATATATCATCAGAAAAATCTAACGTTCCATCTGGTAAAATATCCATTTCAATGCCAGATAAAATAACAAAGTCATCGTATTGTTCGTTCAGGCGAGCAATTTCTTCTTGTTGCCGTTTTAATCGTTCAACAGTTAACCCATTGGCTACTTTTAAAAACTGCGAATGATCGGTAATCGCCATATAACGATACCCTTTTTTCCGGCATGCTTCCGCCATTTGCTGAATCGAAAACGCACCGTCGCTCCATGTCGTATGCATATGTAAATCGCCGCGTATATCGGCTAAAGAAAGGAGCGGCGTTCCGTCATATTCATCGACTTCTTGTCCACTTTCACGCAGTTCTGGAGGAATAAACGGCAAATGAAAATGAGCAAAAAATTGCTCTTCTGTCGCAAACGTTTTCACTTCACCTGTTTGTATATGCTCCACGCCGTACTCGCTAATTTTTTCACCACGTTCTTTCGCTAACTGACGCATGCGCACGTTATGATCTTTTGAACCAGTAAAATGATGAAGCGTCGTAGCAAAATGTTCAGGAGAAACGATGCGGAAATCAACATTGACAACATACTCATACTTTAATTGTAACGATACTTTCGTGTCACCGTTCGCAACAACGTCATGAATATGTTCAAGTTGCAACAACTGCTCACGAACAAGCGAATGATCGTTTGTTGCAATAATAAAGTCTAAATCTTTTATCGTCTCGCATACACGGCGCAAACTGCCCGCGCGCGAAAACTGAACAATCCCTTCCATCTTCGCAAGCTGACGTTCGACGTCTAAAGCCACTTCAAGCATGAATGCAATCGGCAACCGCTCAGGACGCGCATAGAGATTAGCGAGTGCGGCTAAAATGTTTTCTTCTGTTTTTGCGCCGAAACCGCTTAATTGTCGCACTCGTTGAGCTAAACATGCCTCTTTTAATGTTTCGATATCGGTCACACGTAGCTCATGATACAGCTTAGCAATTTTTTTCCCGCCAAGTCCCGGCAATTTTAAAAGCGAAAACAATCCCTCAGGAATTTCTTTTTTTAACTGTTCAAGCACATCGCTCGTCCCTGTCTGCAGCCATTGTTGTAAAACGGCCGCGGTTCCTTTCCCGATGCCTGCAATCGATGTAAAATCGGCAATATGTGTTAAGGCGCGTTCATCTCGCTCTAACGCTGAAGCTGCTTTGCGAAAGGCGGACACTTTAAACGGATTTTCTCCTTTGATCTCCATATATAAAGCGATTGTTTCAAGCAAACGAATCGCTTCTTTTTTACTTTTCTCCATTTCATTCCCTTCCTTTCGACGAAAAAACTTCTCTCAAACGGAGAAGTTTTTACGCCATATATTGCACGAGCATATGCTTCACAAAGTCGGATAAAATCGGTGTATGTTTGACGATCAAACTAGCGATCAATGAGTCGTGGAGCGGTTGTTGAATGGCAGACACAGGAACAAGGGCACTCACGTATAAAAGCACGAATAAAAGCAAATACACTTCCATAAACCCAAGCGCCCCGCCTGCCCAACGGTTTACGCTTTTTAGAAGCGGCAACTGTGCGACGAAGTCTAACATTGAACCGATCACTTGCATGACGATTTTCGTAGCAAAAAACAAAACAGCAAATGCAATCGCACGATAATATGCCTCATCTAAATTTGTGCTTTCAATGAGCAATTTCATCGTCTCACCGTCGCCGAAGCTCGGATACGGCACCCACAACTTCAGCCGTGGCGCTAGTTGGTCGTAATATTTATACGCAACGATAAACGCGATAAAAAAACCTGTCATATGAATAAATTGCAAAATAAATCCTCGTTTCAATCCAATCATTAGTCCCATGAGAAGGATGAAACAAATGAGCAAATCAATCATCGCTGTCATCATCCTTTTCTTTATTCATTTTTCGCAAAAGACGATCGTATTCATCTTTTAGTTTAATATATTCATGAACGATATTGACAGCCGTTAGTACGGCGAGCTTACTCGTATCAAGCGTCGGATTTTTCGCACTAATTTCACGCATTTTGTCATCAACAATTGACGCAACGAGACGAATGTGACTTGAACTTTCTGTTCCGACGATCGAATATTGTTGCCCGTATATATCTACTGTAATGCGCGTTTTTGGCTGCTCCTTCAAACCGTTTCCCCCATTCAGCCGATCTCCCGTTTCGGCAAAATTCTACCTTTTATCTTACCACGATTTGCAGATATATCAACTACCCAACGACTAAAGTCGTGGGCTTGCAACTCCCCAGAAGTGCAAGCGGACGGTGTCCTCCTTCCTTCATTTGGGGTTGCATCAGGGCAGGTTGACAACTACCCAACAACAAAAGTCATGCTTTTGTTGTTTCTTCAACGATGTAACATATCTCGTTCCACATTTCCTTTGCGTGAAAAAATCCAATCGTTTAGTTCAGACATATTCATTTTTCTCACTTCGTTTCACTCCAGAAACTATTTTTACATTATATCACAAAAAAAGCGGGCATCGACACCCGCTCTTACTTCATAAATGGCCACCAATTCGCCCGTCCAAACGTTTTCGCCATCACCGGAATAAATAACGGCAAAACGATCAGCGCATATAAGAAAAGGCCTGTTAAAATAATCGTCGCAATTTGCAAGAGTGATAGCACACCCGATGGATACATCGCCGCAAACGTTCCTCCTAAAATGACCGCTGCGGAAATAATGACTGTTCCCATGTGACGCATCGCTTCAAGCATCGCTTCTTGAACGGTTTTGTCACGATATTCATTAAAGCGGTCCATTAAGAAAATGCTATAGTCAATGCCAAGCGCCATTAAAATAACGAACGCAAAAAACGGAACAGCCCAGCTCACCCCTTCATAGCCAAGCATATTGACAAATACAAGTTCAGTGAATGCCATCGACGTATAATACGTTAAAATAAGCGATAACATTAAGTACGCAGGCATAATGAACGAACGAAGTAGGACAATTAAAATGATCGCAATACCTATAAGCATAAATAATGACGTGCGCGCATAATCGTCAGCAGAAATGTCGCGTAAATCTGAGTATATGCTTGTCACGCCACCAACGCCTACTTTCGCATGCTCAAGTTTCGTACCGTTCACTGCCCGAGCGATCGCTTCTTTCACTTCTGCGATTTTTTCCATCGTTTCCGTTTCATATGGATTGGACGAAAAAACAACGTCGAACGTCACTACTTTTCCTTCTTTCGACATATACGCTTCCTTCGCCTGCGCAAATTCCTTGCTCGTCAACAATTGTGGTGGCATATACCACCCTGCCATTTCTTCATCTGGCGCATTCGCTAAGTTAGAAACGTACTGTTTTGCGGACTGTAATCCATTTTCTACTTGTCGCAATCCATCGACGCTTTGATTTAATCCTGAGATGAGTTGATCTATTTGACCATTAAGTTGTGAAAAACCTGTAAGCAATTGCTGTTGTCCTTCATTTACTTTCGCTAGTCCATTTGTCACTTCTGGCAGTCGTTGAACAATTTGTCCTTGCCCATCTGCCGCTTGCTCTAATCCTAAGCGAAGCTTTCTAAGTCCAACGATGACTTCATCCATTCCATTCATGAGTGCTTTTTGTCCATTTGTGACTGTCGCAAACGATTCATTCGCCTGCTGCAAACCGAGCTGAATCCGTTGTAGCGCATCATTCACTTGAACAAACGCATGAGAGAGTGTATTCATTTGCACACTGATTTGTTCAATCGCTTGCTTCACATATGTATACTCCGCATCTTCACGCAAACCCGCATGCCGTTCTTCCACGCGATTCAGCGACTGAGAAAGAAGTGGCAATTGTTTCGAAATCGCAGTAAGTCCTGCTTCCATTTGTTTATATTGTTCGCTTAGTTGACGCAACCCGCCCGTTGCTTGCTCATATCCGTTTCGCAACTCATTCGCTCCATCATGCAGCTTTTTCATATTCGTTTGTATCGTCTGCAATCCTTTTTCTAAATCAGCTGCACCGAGCGCTCCGCTTCGCACGCCATCTTCTAATTGCTTCAATGCTTGTTGTAAATCGTTCATTCCCGTTTTCAACTTCGTCGTTCCGTTGACGAGTTCACGAATGCCGCCCGTCGCCTGCTCTAGTTTCGGGGCTGACTTCACCATTTCGCTGCTCGCTTCGCTTAAACCGGAACGAATTTGTCCGATGCCGTCTGCTCCTTTTCCTAATCCATCTTTTAACTGTTCGGCTTGCTTTGTCACAAACAATTGATCGATCGGCTCTCCAAGCGGGCGCGTCACCGAACGAACAGCATCCACACCATCAATATTTGCCACTTCACGGCTAATTTTTTCTATTAAATAGTAATATTGCTCGTCATTCATCGCTTCGTCGTTTTTCATGACGATTTTCGTAGGCATCGCTTCTCCTTCGCTAAAGTGAGAAGAAATGATGTTGAACGCTTTGACGGAAGGATATCGATCGCCAATTTCCTCCATTGAGTTAAAGGAAAGTTTGCCATCATACGTCAATAAAATCGGCAATGTGATGATCGCGACAATCGCAAGCGCCCATAGTGGTCGTGCGAAAGAAAAGCGACCTGCCACATCCCATAATTTACTTGGTTTATGTTCAAGCGCACCTTTCATCGGCCAAAACAGCTTTTCGCCAAGTGTAACCATAAAAAACGGCACAAGCGTAACAAGCGCAACAAGTAACACAACGACACCAACTGCGACGGCTGAGGCGGATTGATATAATTTAAACGTCGATAATCCAATCGATGCAAAGCCGATCATCACCGCCAGTCCGCTAAAAATCACCGTTTTTCCTGCTGTTTTATATGTCGCAATAATCGCTTCTGTCCGATCTTCTCGTTTCGCTAGTTCTTCTTTAAAACGGCTAAGCAATAAAATGCAATAGTCTGTGCCAATCCCGAATAAAACGGCAACTAAAAACGTTTGCGTAAATGTAGAAAGCGGAAAATCGACGCGGTCAACGAGAAAGGCGACAATCGATTGCGACACAACATACGTCAATCCGACCGTTAACAACGGTACAAACGGAGCAACAAGCGAACGGAACACAAGAAATAAAACAACTAAAATAAAAACAACGGTAATGCCTTCTGTTTTTTTCAACCCTTCTTGTGAACTTTGCACGACATCTTCATCGATCATCCAACTACCTGTGTAATAGTGCGGCACATCAATATGCTTGATCGCCTCATAAAGCGCTGTGCTTATTTCTTTTGCTGTACGTTTGTTTCGTTCTAATTGAAGCGAAATGAGTGCCGTTGTTTCATCTTTTGAAACGAGCTTTTCTTTTAGCGAGCTGTCATCAAGTGGCGAAACGATTTGCATTAAACCGAGCGATTCTTTTTTCATTTGCAGTTGTTCGACAGCCTTCTCTATTTCGTTCCAATCCTTTTCTTGTAATCTTTCTTTTCGATGGAAGACGAGAACAGCGCTCATTTCCCCTTCTTTCTTTTCTTGTTTTTGTACTTCTGTTAGTAGCTCGCTGGCAAGCGAAGACGAATAGCCGTCTGGAACGGTAATTTGCCCTTTTTCACGCACAAGTTCCCCCATATTCGGTGCAGTCATCATCAGTACGACGGCTGCTAAAATCCAGAGAAGCAAAACGGCCCACTTTCCGCGAATGATCGCTTTCATTTGCTTTCCCCCATTTCTTGTAAAATCATCGCTAGCTTTTCATACGTTTGAATAAACTGTTCAATTTCTTCATGTGAAAGTTTCGTCATAATTGCTTCCACAAGTTCATACACATTTTGTTCTGTTTCTTCAAGCCATTTCCTTCCCTTTTCCGTCAGCGAAAGCGCAATAACACGACGGTCGTCTCCCCCTCTCCCTCGTTCAATCATTCCTTTCTCAACAAGACGATTTGTCATCGCGGTAATGGCGCTTTTATTCACCGCAAACACGTCCGCCAATTCCGTTGATGTGCACACCCCTCGCTTATATATGTAGCGCAATACATAATATTGATCGTGCGTCACATCATCTAACTCACATTTCATCAGCGCCGCCCCTCGTTTATTGACAAGAAACGAAACGGATAAATAGCGCTCAATCAATTGTTGTATGCTTCGCTCCACCGCTCGATGCCTCCTATCCAAATAGTTCAATTGTTTAACTATTTAATAATATAACTATGAAATACAAAACGGTCAATGATGAAGTGATGTATGATATGGTTCTGTTTTTTAATTCAATCGTAAAAATATATTAAAAAATTTCCATAAAATCCGCGTGGTGCTAATTGAGCTCTAGCTCTCAACTAACACCACAGGTTAATGAATTACTTAAAGATAACTATTCAGTCCAACTTGTCGACAAAATCGACAAGCTAAACATTTCACTAAGTTGAAATATTTAATGTGTTGCCAAGTAACCGTACGCAAATACAAAAATAAAAATAAAGGTTAGCAGAACACCTAATATTGTTTGATTGTGTGTATTTTCATTACTGTTTAATCTTTTTAAAAAAATCGTGAAATTTAAAAACCATAAAGAACCAATTATCGGTAGAGTAATTAGGTATAGAAACTCCATTTTAAACCTCCTTGTATATTTTTCCTATCCAACCTCATTATACCTCCATTTTCTCACTCTTTCACCGCCAACTTGTGTCGGAACCCCGCCATTTTTTGACGGTGCGCCCGCCAATTTTGGCGGACTAGACAAAAAACGCTCTCACCGATTCGACGAAGACATAAAAACCCCCATCCAATGCTCGTGCATCAGATAGGGGATTCGTTTTACCCACGCAATGTGGCGCCGAATTGTTGTTCAACAGCTTTAATCACTTGTTCGTGAACGTTTGTTACTTCTTCATCCGTTAACGTCCGCTCTGGGTCGTAGTAACGGAGCGCAAAGGCAATTGATTTTTTGCCTTCTGGGAGGCGGTCTCCTTTGTAGACGTCGAAAATCGATACGTCTTTTAATAGTTCACCGCCTGCTTCGATAATCGCTTTTTGCAACTCACCCGCGACGACATGTTCATCGACGACGAGCGCAATATCGCGCGTAATGGATGGGAAGCGTGGAATCGCGGTATAGCGAATGTTGTCTACTTCCGCTTTCAGTAACACTTCAAGGTCTAGTTCAAACACATACGTTTCTTTTAAATCAAATTGTTTTTGTACGATCGGATGTAGCTGACCGATAAAACCAATTGTTTTGCCGTCTAGCAACATATCGGCTGTGCGCCCTGGATGAAGGTGCTCGCGTTTTGCTTGCTTGTATTCCACGCGGTTTTCTAATCCTAGCAACGCAAACAAACCATCTAAAATCCCTTTTGCGACATAAAAATCAACCGCTTTTTTCTCTCCTTGCCACAAATGCGTATGCCATACTCCTGTCAAGACGCCGGCTAACCGCTCTTTTTCGTTTGGCAGTTCGTGCTCGCCGTTAGCTAAGTATACCGAGCCGATTTCGTATAGCGCGACGTTTTCGACTTGGCGAGCGCGGTTGTAGCTTGCCGCTTCCAATAAGTGCGGCACTAAGCTTTGTCGCAAGACGCTGCGTTCTTCGCTCATTGGAAGAGCAAGACGGATCGGTTCCGCCGTTTCAAGCGCAAACATCGTCGCTTTCGCCTCGTTCGTGAGCGAGTACGTAATCGCTTGGAATAAGCCCGCATCTTCTAAATAACGGCGTACTTTGCGGCGCTTTGCTTGATATGGGGTGAGTTTCCCTGGCTTTGCTTCCCCGACTGGAAGAGTTGCCGGCAAGTTGTCATACCCATAAAGACGCGCCACTTCTTCAATGATGTCTTCTTCAATCGCAATATCGCGACGACGCGATGGAACAGTAATCGTAAACGTTCCGTTCTCTTCTGTGAACGTAAATTGCAAGTTTGTTAAAATGCCTGCGACTTCTTCTTTCGTAATTGTTGTGCCAAGCACGTTATTGATACGGTCTAATGTAATCGTGACAACGACATCTTTTCGTTGCAGTGTGTTCACTTCCACAACGCCGCCAACGACTTCGCCGCCAGCATATTCCGCCATCAATGCCGCTGCACGATCAAGCGCTTCTTTCGTGCGCGCTGGGTCGATGCCTTTTTCAAACCGTGTGCTCGACTCGCTGCGCAATCCGTGATCTTTGACCGCTTGGCGAATCGTTGCTCCGTTAAAATATGCCGCTTCAATAAATACGTTTACTGTTTCATCACATACTTCCGAGTTCGCACCGCCCATCACACCAGCTAAAGCAACAGGCTCTTTGCCGTTTGTAATGACAAGATGTTCTTCTGTGAGCGTGCGCTCTACATCATCAAGCGTCACGATTGTTTCACCGGCTTTTGCGCGGCGAACGACAATTTCTTTTGAACCGAGGCGATCGTAGTCAAACGCATGAAGCGGCTGACCGTACTCAAGTAAAACGTAGTTCGTAATATCAACGACATTATTATGTGGGCGAATGCCGGCCGCCATTAAACGCGCTTGCATCCAAAGAGGGGATGGACCAATTTTCACGTTTTTCACAATACGTCCCGCATATAACGGATTGTCTTCTGGCGTATCGACGCGCATAGAAATATAATCATGAACGCTTTCGCTGTTTTCGTGAAGTTCGATTGTCGGTAGCTTTACGCTCCGTCCTAAAATAGCCGCTACTTCATAAGCAACGCCAATCATACTTAAGCAATCAGCACGGTTTGGCGTTAAACTAAGTTCTAACACTTCGTCATCTAAGTAAAGTAGTTCTAGCGCATCAGCTCCGACCGGCGCATCGCTTGGGAAAACGAAAATGCCGTCGGCGTATTCTTTCGGCACTAATTTTGACTCCACGCCAAGTTCTTGCAACGAACAAATCATGCCGTTCGATTCCTCACCGCGCAATTTGGCGCGTTTAATTTTAAAGTTGCCAGGCAATACAGCTCCTACTTTAGCAACGGCAACCTTTTGTCCTTTTGCGACGTTCGGTGCCCCGCAAATAATTTGCACCGGCTCTCCTTCACCGATATCAACGAAACATTTGCTTAATTTATCAGCATTCGGATGTTGTTCACGCTCAAGTACATGTCCGATGACGACACCTTGTATTCCTTTATTGCGCACCTCAACACTTTCCACTTCAATGCCTGCTTTTGTGATGCGATCAGCCAATTCTTTTGCGGTAATGCCTGTTAAATCGACATATTGTTGTAGCCATTTATATGAAACAAACATCGTTCCAACCTCCTTTTACACCCGACTAAATTGTTGTAAGAAACGAACATCGTTTTGATAAAAATGACGAATATCATCAATGCCGTACTTCAACATCGCAATACGCTCTGGCCCCATCCCGAACGCAAAGCCTGTATATTTTTTTGAATCAAATCCCGCCATCTCCAGCACGTTCGGATGAACCATCCCAGCACCTAAAATTTCAATCCAACCTGTTCCTTTACATACGCTGCAACCGTGTCCACCGCAATTGGCACATGAAACATCTACTTCAACAGACGGCTCAGTAAATGGGAAAAAGCTCGGGCGGAAACGAATGTCGCGGTCTTCACCAAACATTTTGCGAGCAAACTCGCGCAACGTTCCTTTTAAGTCGCTCATGCGAATATGTTCATCGACGACAAGCCCTTCAATTTGCGTAAATTGATGCGAATGTGTCGCATCGTCGTTGTCGCGACGATATACTTTTCCCGGGCAAATGATTTTTACTGGACCGCGTCCTTGATGTTTTTCCATCGTGCGCGCTTGCACAGGTGACGTATGCGTGCGCAATAAAATTTCCTCTGTAATATAAAAGGAATCTTGCATATCGCGCGCTGGATGACCTTTTGGCAAATTGAGCGCTTCAAAGTTGTAATAGTCTTTTTCGACTTCCGGTCCTTCAGCAATCGTATAGCCCATGCCGATAAATAAATCTTCAATTTCTTCAATGACGCGCGTTAACGGATGATGATTGCCGCGTCTAATCGGACGTCCTGGAAGTGTCACGTCAATCGCTTCCGCCGCTAGTTTTTTCTCGACTTCTGCTTGTTCAAGGGTTGCTTGCTTTGCTTCAAGCGCTGTTTGAATCACTTCGCGCACTTCGTTCACAAGCGCTCCCATGACAGGACGCTCTTCAGGAGACAATGCTCCCATGCCGCGCAGCACTTCTGTAATTGGACCTTTTTTACCGAGATATGCGACGCGCACGTCATTGAGCGCTTTTAAATCGTTTGCCTGTTCAATTTTTTCAAGTGCTTCTTGTTGAAGCTGTTGTAACCGCTCCTTCATAAAAACCCTCCTCTGATCGATATAAATAAAAAAACTCGCCCCTAATATAAGGGACGAGTGCACCCGCGGTACCACCCTTGTTAGCTATGCCGTTCGCATAGCTCACTTCATTAAGATAACGGTTTACACCGGAACGCCTTTACATTTTGCATGTGCAAAATGGTCCAAGCGCCAACTCCCGAGGTGAATTCACTTGCTTCTACCATAAAAACGCTCGCAGTCTATGGCGTTTTCTCCCTGAATGGCGATCGGCAAGCTACTCTTCTCGATCATCGTCTTTTCATCATGAAATTCTTCATTTATTATAAGCAAATGTGCCATCAGGTGCAAGGCAATCATGTAAGCATACGTTTATTTTTTCTGTAAATGATACAGTAAAATGCCTGTCGCAATGGCGACGTTTAATGATTCCGCTTTCCCGTAAATCGGCACGTATAAGTTCGTTGTCGTCTGTTTTAGCCATTGCTCATTCACTCCGCTTCCTTCGTTGCCAACAATTAATGCAAACGATGACGAAGGAGCGACAGAACGATAGTCTACCCCATGTTGAAGCGATGTGCCATAAATAGGAATATGCCTATTTTGAAAGCGGGCGATCCATTGCCCGATATCTTCTTTTATAACAGGGAAATGAAACAGTGAGCCTTGCGTGGCACGAATGACTTTTGCGTTGTATATATCTGCGCTTCCCTCACCAACAACAACGACGTCTACTCCTGCGGCATCTGCGGTGCGAATGATCGTCCCGACATTCCCCGGATCTTGAACGGCATCAATGAACAACGCGGTTTGTACATCGTCGACGTTCCAATGCAATTGTTTGCATACCGCTGCGATGCCTTGCGGTGTTTCCGTGTCGCTAATTGTTTTCATCACGTCATTTGTCACGATCGTCATCGGAATGTGTGCAACGTTCCAGCTTGCGGGAATAATCGCATGCTCCGCAACAATCAGTTCTTCGATATGAACGCCACTTTTGATTGCCTCTTCGACTAAATGAAATCCTTCAATGAGAAACAACCCGGTTTTGTCGCGCTCTTTTTTCGTTGAAAGTTTTTTCCATTGCTTCACTCGCTCATTTTTTGTTGATTCAATTCGTTTCACTCGTTGTTCCCCCAATGTTTCGCAATAAATTCATCGCGACCTGAGGCAGCGCGGTCTTCTTTATAATGTTTCGGATTTTTTTTATGGTAATTTTGATGATAGTCTTCTGCTGGATAAAACGTTGTCGCAGGTAAAATTTTTGTCACAATCGGTTTTGAAAAACGTCCGCTTTCTTCGAGTTGTTTTTTCGATTGCTCCGCTAATGTTTTTTGTCGCTCATTATGATAAAAAATAGCTGTTCGATATTGCGGACCACGATCATGAAATTGCCCGCCATCATCCGTCGGATCAATTTGACACCAATATAACTCTAACAATTTTTCGTACGGAAATACATCTGGATCGAACGTAATTTGTACGGCTTCGTAATGTCCTGTCGTCCCTGTTTTCACTTGTTCATATGTCGGATGTTCGACATGACCGCCGGTGTATCCAGAAACAATGCCATAAATGCCATCAAGTTCTTCAAACGGAGTGACCATGCACCAAAAACAACCTCCAGCAAATGTCGCTTTTTCCATCTTTCTCTCTCCTCTTTGATGAATAGTAGTTACCATTATAGCAAAAACTACGTACGCAATACATAAAGAATGGAGTGAGTCAAATGGATTTTAATTTACGTGGTGCCGTGATGGCAAACGTCGCAAACAGCTCAAAAGACCAATTAGAACATACGATCGTCGATGCGATTCAACAAGGGGAAGAAAAATATTTGCCTGGTCTTGGTGTCTTATTTGAAGCATTATGGAATCACGCAACAGATGAACAAAAACAATCGATGCTTGCCACATTAGAAGAAGCAGTAAAAAAATAGCCTTCCATGCGAAGGCTATTTTCCATCAACAACACGAAACTTATATTTTGTCGTCGATGAGTATACTTCTCCCGCACGCAATATACAAGACGGGAAATGAGCATAATGCACGGCATTTGGCAATGCTTGCGTCTCCAAGCAAATCCCTAAATATTTTCGCGATGGTACACCGTCCATCTTTTCTTCATGAGGAAGGTGATTTCCTGTATATACGACGACACCAACTTCATCGGTTTCAACAATCAATATCCGCCCGCTCTCTCTATCACATAAAACAATTTCTTCATCATGATGGGCGTTTAACACAAATGGATGGTCATATCCTTGCCCGACTAAAACAATTTGCGGATCTGTTGAATCGATTACTTCTTTTAGCACTTTTCCTCGGCGCAAGTCAAAAGGTGTACCCGCTACATCTTTTATTTCTCCAGTCGGGATAAATTCATGATCTAACGGTAAAAAGCGATCACTTTTTATTTTTAATTCATGTTGCAAAATATCTCTTTTTACGTTACCGCTTAAATTAAAGTACGTATGGTTCGTTAATGTAAACGGTGTGTCTTGATCGGAAACGGCATGGTAAGAAATTATGAGTTCGTTTTGATTATTCAACGTATATGTCACTTGAACGTCGACATTTCCCGGATATCCTTCTTCCCCATCAACACTTCGATGGGAAAAACGCACACCGACTTCTTCTTTTTTTGAGAACCCTGTTGCTTGCCAAATGACGTGATGAAATCCTTTTTTTCCACCGTGCAAGTGGTTTTTATGTTCATTTGCATGTAGCGTATATGCTTTTCCGTTTAACTGAAAAGAACTATTTTTTATTCTTCCGGCTACTCTCCCAATGACAGCTCCTAAATACGGACGGTTTGTCAAATAAGAAGAGAAGTTATCAAATGCTAAAACGACATTCTCCATGTTTCCGTTTTTATCAGGAACGAGTATGCTTGTAATGATACAACCGTAGTTTAAACAAGTGACTTCCATTCCATGATCATTTGTAAGCGTAAATGCAATAATCGGTTGACCGTTTATTTTTGTTCGTTGTTCTTGTACAAGTTTCATGTTTATTCCCCTTTTGATTGTTTTAAAAGAAATAGCTTTCGCCAAGGCGGAAGCTATTTCTTTACCGTATGAGCACAGCTGCTTTCTCTGACGACAAGTTTCGTTGGAACAACAATTTTTTTCGGAATGTCTCTTTTCGTTTGAATTTGTTCGACAAGCAATTCAACCGCTGTTTCTCCCATAAATTCTGTGTAAACTTGCACAGTGGACAATGGAGGCTGAACAAATTTTGATGTAGGGAGATCATTAAAACCGACCACTGTGATTTCATTCGGAACGTCAACTCCTGCTTCATGCAACGCCCGCAACGCTCCGATAGCCATCGAGTCGCTCGCAATAAAAAATGCAGTTGGCCGATTCGGCAGCTGAAGCGCTTGTTTCATTAACATATACCCATCCTCTGCAATAAAACGCCCTGTGAACACATATTCTGGAATAAACATACCACGTAAATATAAATATTCATAAAATGTACGCTCGCGCTCATCTTGAATTAAATGACCGTCATCAACATATTCACGCCCTCCAATATAGCCGATATGTTTATGACCGAGATCAATTAAATATTGAAGAACGCGAGCTGTCGCTTTTCGAAAATCAACAACGACCGAATCAAAGCGATCTTCATCAGGTGAATAGTCAACAAAAACGATATGGTCGGTAACAGATGCAAACAAATCAATCTCCTTCTTCCCAAACTTCCCGACCGCAATCATTCCGTCTAAACCTGTCAGCCATTCTGATTCATACGAGCCATCTTTTTTAAATAACTTGACTAACTCAATTTGGCGACGAAAACATTCCTTTTCAACACCAAGGCGAACAGCCATGTAGTATGGATCGTCAAGCTCTTGAGATTCCGAATACCAGTTCACAACACCAAAACGCAATCGGTCTTTTGCATTCATTTGATTGCGCTCCCTAGGTGTTTTATAGTTCAGCTCTTGGGCAATTTCAAAAATGCGCTTTCTTGTTTCATCCGAGACGGATAACGTTGTATCGTAGTTTAACACACGCGATACAGTGGCGACCGAAACCCCTGCTTTCTCGGCAATTTCCTTCAATGTAGCCATCGATGCCACCCCTTTATTTATGCTAAATTTTAACGATTTGACTATCATACGGTTTTAAAATCAAATCGCCAAATTGTTTTTCTTGATCGGTATGGTTTAAAACGAATATATACTCTCCATCTTCACATACACGTCGATATACTTCGACACCTTCCTCACTTTCTACATGCCATATACGATGTTTTTGCACAACGTCTTTGGCGAGATCATCAAGAACATGGCGATCTATTCCACCGCCAATATAATACACGTTCCCATCACCATATTCATTTTCAGTTATCGCAGCGAGAGGATAAAACGGATCGTCATATCGATATAATACATTAGCTGTTGTTGGTTCAAGCAAATCTCGCCACACAGAGCACATCGCCTTCTTACCTTGCCATCGTCCTTCACCGATGATTGGAACATGACGATATGCTAGAGATTCTACTTCGTGAATATGCGCACCGACAAGATCGCTGACGTGCGCAGGTAATACATGTTTAAAATGAATATTATTTTGTTTATTTTTTAGCCCTGTTCGGAAAGAAAATATAATTGTCCCGCCACGACGAGCAAACGTTTTCAACTTTTCCGCTAATTGTTCGTCAATGATTTGTAATACAGGAACGATAAGTACTTTATATGTTGAAAAATCACGCGACACAGGAATGACGTCGATGTTCGCATTTAAACGATAAAACGGCTCATATAGCCGAAGAAGTTCGGTTGTAAAATCAAACGCCTTGCTTTGTGGCTGAAAACGCCACGACCAAATGTTATCATAATCATATAAAACAGCAATATCGGCTTGAATAGGTGATTGTAACACATGTTCAAATGTCGGAATATGTGAAAAAACAGATTGCACTTCTTTATATTTCCTGCCTCGTATATTGCTATGGTCAACGATGCCATAACAAAATTGTTCTGCTCCTCGATCCATTCCTCGCCAGCTAAAATATAACATATTCGTACATCCATGAGCGAACGCTTGATACGACCACATTTTTGCTTGATTCGGTCGCGGTAAATACCCGATCATTTCATGTCCTTGAGCTCCCATTAACTCTTCGACAATCCAATAATTTTTTCCGAGCAATCCGCGATTAAAATCATGACTCATCGCAATCGCGGCAGGAGAAATCGGCTCATCTAGTCCTCCCCATACCGGATAGTTGTCATAAGACACGAAGTCCATGTGGCGCACATTTTCTTCGTGATCAAACCATTTATAAAAAAATCCGCCAGATACGTTTGTCGTTACTTGCTGATGGGAACCTTTATATTTTTTGACGATGTTTGTCATTTCATGAGCGAAACGATTGACTGAAAACGAACGAAAACGAGCCCAGTCTAACTGCAAAGACGGGTTATGCGTGGTGATGGTTTTTGTTGGCATTGGAATTTCTGAAAAATCATTATACGTCTGTCCCCAAAAAATTGTTCCATACGCTTCATTTAATGCGTCAATTTGTTTATATTTTTCTTTCAAAAATTGCTGAAACTCACGATGACACTGTTCGCAATAACACATATCGCTTCCTTCATGTCCAAATTCATTATCGATTTGCCAAGCAACGATCGCTTCCTCATCTTTGTAATGTTTAACAAGTTGTTCCGTTATATTAGCTGCATATGCGCGATACGTTTTCGAACTAAAACAATATTGTCGTCGTCCTCCAAAAACACGAGTACGTCCATATTCGTCTTTCGATAAAATATCTGGGTGCTTTTTTGCTAGCCATGCTGGAAACGTTGCGGTCGGCGTACCAAACATGATCGAAAGCCCGTGTTCTTTCAACTTTTTTACTACTTCATCAAAAAAAGAAAAGTCAATATTCCCCTCTGTCTTCTCCATCAAATGCCAAGAAAATTCCCCAATACGAACGATGTTAGCTCCAAGCTCTTTTATTCCTTGAATATCTTCATCGATCATTTCTTTTGGCCAGTATTCTGGATAGTAGTCCACCCCTACATACATGTTTTCTCCTCCACCTTTATCTATATTGTTCTTGAATATGACGAATAAAACGATGAAACGCTTCTTTTCCTTCTTCCGTTCGTTTAAATACGCCCGCATGTTCGAGCACTTGTTCAAATCGTTTTCCTACTTCTTCTTTTAATAGCTCATGTACATCATCGATGATCGCATGTCTCTCCATGATCTCTTGCACCCATTCCCAATGTTTCAATAGCGACGAATCCCATTGCTCTCTTCGTGTGTTATTTTTCATGTATGTTGCAATCGTCTCTAATTCATTCGCTAATCGACTAGGCAATACAGCTAATCCCATCACTTCAATTAAACCGATATTTTCTTTTTTAATATGATGCAATTCCTCATGTGGATGAAAAATGCCGTACGGATATTGCTCTGATGTGCGATTGTTTCTTAACACAATATCCATCTCGTACAATTCCTCGCGTCTACGAGCAATTGGCGTGACCGTATTATGCGGTACATCGTTTGTTTGTGCGTATATATTCGCTTTCGGATCGCTATATTTTTTCCATTCTTTGTAAATAAAGTCACTCACTTCTAACACATCTTGTTTTGTTCCTCGGATACGTATCACCGACATCGGCCAACGAATGACGCTCATTTGTACATGCGGATAAGCTGGAAGTGTGAATGAAAAATCGGATGAAGCTTTTTCAATCGCAAATGTATATTTTCCACCTTGAAAATGATCATGCGATAAAATCGATCCTCCTACAATAGGTAAATCAGCATTTGAGCCGATAAAGTAATGCGGAAATTGATCGACAAAATCAAGCAACCGTTCAAACGTTTTTCTCTCCATTTTCATCGGTACATGCTTATCACGCAGTACGATGCAATGTTCGTTGTAATAAACGTAAGGTGAATATTGAAAAAACCAACGTTCCCCACATAACTCAATAGGGATAATGCGATGGTTCGCTCGCGCAGGGTGTCGGATCGTTCCAGCATATCCTTCATTTTCAATACATAGCAAGCAGGAAGGATAATGTTGCTCTTTCGTCTCCTTCATGCGCGCAATATCACGAGGATCTTTTTCCGGCTTAGATAAGTTGATCGTTATATCCATATCCCCATATTTCGTTCGCACTTTCCATCGTCTATTTTTCATCACTCGGTCTACACGAATGTAATTGGATGCTTGACTAAGTTCATAAAACCAAGTTGTTGCTTCTTGCTTATTTCGTTTATATTTTTCATAAAACGTTTGAATAATCGTTGATGGACGTGCCACAAAACAATTCATGATTTCTGTATCAAATAAATCACGCTCTGTCACTGTCCTTCCAGCAAATCGCCCATGCGCTTCCGCCCAATTCATAATATGTTGTAAAATCGAAACAAGTGGACGATCGGAGGAGGGAGTAACTCCTACTTGTTTCCATTCGTCCAACTTTAACAAAGCGAGCAGTCGATTGCGCGTATAAATGACGTCTTCCTTTTCGATTAAATGATGATGGAGCGCATACTGAATTAGTGCTTCAATTTCTTCATAAATGTTTACCATCGTTTACACCTCTTCATATCCGTTCGGATTCGCTTGATGCCACTCCCATGCCGAAGCAATAATTTTCTCTATCGTTGTGTACATCGGCTTCCATCCGAGCTCGCGTTTCGCTTTTTCGGATGAAGCAACTAAGCGAGCAGGATCCCCAGGGCGTCTCGGCATCATTTTGGCGGGAATCGGATGCCCCGTGACACGACGTGCTGCTTCAACGACTTCTTTGACAGAAAAACCGTTGCCATTTCCTAAATTGTATATGTTACTTTCACTCCCCTTTCTTAGTTTTTCCACGGCTAACATATGAGCATCTACTAAATCTAATACGTGAATGTAATCGCGAATACAAGTACCGTCATATGTGTCGTAGTCATCTCCAAAAATATGAAACTCTTCTCGTTTTCCTAGCGGCACTTGCAAAATAAGGGGAATGACATGTGTCTCTGGGCGATGGTCTTCGCCAAGCATCGTTCCATACGCGCCAGCGACGTTGAAATATCGTAAAGAAATGTAGCGAATACCGTATGCGACGTTCGCCCATTTCATCATTTTTTCCATCGCTAGTTTTGTTTCACCATACGGACTTTCAGGATTCGTTTCATCTGTCTCTTGAATCGGAATTTGTTTTGGCTCCCCATACACCGCAGCCGTTGAGGAAAATACAATTTGTTTTACGCCATGTTCATTCATGACATGAAGCAACACTTCTGTTCCATAAACATTATTGTTGTAATAAGCTAATGGCTTTTTCACACTTTCTCCAACAAGGGAATGAGCCGCAAAATGAATCACTGTATCTATTTCATGCTTTTTAAATATGTCGCTTAAAAAGTGACGATCACGAATATCGCCCTCGTAAAAAAGGGCATCTGGGTGAACAGCTTTTCGATGCCCTGTTTGTAAATTATCAACAACAACAACTTGTTCTCCTTTTTCAACGAAACGATACACCGCATGACTCCCGATATATCCTGCCCCACCACAAATGAGAATCATCGCATGCTCTCCCCTTCTTTTGTCAGTTGTTTCGCCCCGTCACCAATTTTCGCTACGTAAAAACTTGGTGCATATCCTATTTCCATTTCATACATTTGCCCAACTTCTTCGATAAACGACGGAATATGATCGTCTTTTACAATGTTTACTGTACAACCGCCAAACCCTGCTCCTGTCATGCGCGCCCCAATCGTACCTTTATGTTTCCACGCTGCTTCCACGAGCGTATCTAACTCTTTTCCGGTCACTTCATAATCATCACGCAACGATTCATGTGATTGGCGCATGAGTTGTCCAAACGTATGCAAATCTCCTTGTTGTAAAGCAAAGGCAGCTTGTTTCGTCCGTTCATTTTCTGAAACGACATGACGCACTCGTTTTTGTTCTGTCGATGAAAGAATATGTGCATATTCGTTAAACTGCTCAGTCGTTAAATCGCTAAGAGAGTGAATGCTTACATAGCGCTTTAATTTGGCGAGTGCCTGTTCACATGTCGCACGTCGCTCATTGTATGCTGAATCGGCTAAACCTCGCTTTTTATTCGTATTTGCAATAACAATCGAGCAATCTTCTAAAGAAAGAGGCAAATATTCATACTGGAGCGTCTGGCAATCAAGCAACAGCGCATGCCCTGCTTTCCCCATTCCAACCGCAAATTGATCCATAATACCACAATTCACACCGATATATTCATTTTCGACTTTTTGACTGATTTTTACTAATTCCATCATCTCTATGTTTAGTTGAAACAACTCGTTTAACATGACGGCGGTCACAAGCTCAATAGAAGCAGAAGAAGATAACCCTGCCCCATTTGGAATGTTGCCATAGTATAAGACATCAATCCCCTTTTGAACATGTTTCGGCATAAGTGCTTGGATCATTCCTTTTGGATAATTCGCCCATCCATGACGCTCATCATAGGCAAGTTCTTCTTTTGTCATCGAAACAATTCCATCTTCATGAAAGTTTTTTGAATAGAGCCGAATCATCCCATCATCATTTAATCTGGCAACCGCATACGTTCCGATATGCAATGAACAAGGAAGCACATACCCTCCGTTATAATCTGTATGTTCACCGATTAAGTTGACACGCCCAGGGGCGAAGAAGATTTGAATTTCTTTACTGTTCTCATCAAAAAGATCAATAAAATCCGATTTTAAGTCTCCAGTCATTGCTTCTCCTCCTTAAACATCTTTATAGTAAATATTTTAGTTAATTTTTTAGTAAAAACAAGCGATTTTTACTATAAATCTAAGTTTGTTTTACATGTACAATAAAAGTGCCTCAGTCCTAACCGAGACACCTTTATCTATTTATCAAATTATTTCTTTTTGGCGTGTTTACGCATATCAAATGCTACCGCTAAAATGATTATTAAACCTTTCACAATAAATTGGATATAAGGGCTTACACCAAGAAAAGCCAGACCATAGTTAATAATTTGGAAAATTAAAACCCCTGCTATAACACCTGAAACTGTTCCAATACCTCCAGAAAGAGACACACCACCTACTACGCAAGCTGCAATTGCATCTAGCTCATACATATTTCCAGTATTATTCGTTGCACTACCTACCCGTCCAGCTTCTAATGTTCCTGAAAAACCATAAAGAATTCCTGCAATCGTATAAATAATAATAAGGTTTTTTGTAACATTTACCCCAGAAACTTTGGCAGCTTCTGGATTACCCCCGATCGCATACATATTTTTCCCTAATTCTGTTTTGTTCCAAATAACCCATATAACAATAGATACAATCACCGCATAAATAATGAGATAAGGAATTTCAGATTGTCCAATAGGTATCCCTTTTTGAGCGAATTTGATAAACTTTTCACTTAATCCACCAATTGGTTGAGCTCCATAAGGTGGACGATCGAAATAAATCGAAGTAATTCCATAGACTCCAATCATCATTCCTAACGTAGCAATAAAAGGGGGAACATGAAATTTCGATACAATAACACCATTTAATGCACCTAATAGCCCTGTAACAACCATCGCAATCAAAATAGGTATAAATAAAGGAAATTCTGGTAAGTTAGGGTACATTTTGTAAGCATAATCTGGTGCTTGTAAAAGAGAAGCAGAAATGACCGCCGCGAGTCCAACCATTCTCCCTGCTGATAAATCTGTACCTGCTGTAATTAGAATTCCCGCTACTCCTAGTGCAATAATGATACGTGAAGATGATTGACTTAGTATGTTAATTAAATTCGTAATCGATAAAAAGTCAGGAGATATAATTACAATTCCTGCCACAAGGAATATTAAAACGACGTATATAACATTATCCACAAGCCATTTCATCACAGCTGAGTTTTTTATATCTTGAGTCATCTCTCCATCCTCCTAATACATCGCTGATAATCTCATGATCTCCTCTTGGGAAGTTTTAGCCGTATCGACGATCCCAGCTAATCTCCCATTGCTCATTACTAAAATCCTGTCAGTAACCCCCAGTAATTCAGGCATTTCAGAAGAAACCATGATAATGCCTTTTCCTTCTTTAGCTAACTCATTAATTAACTGATATATTTCAAACTTAGCACCTACATCAATTCCACGTGTCGGTTCATCCAATAATAAAATTTCAGGTTTTGTAAGTAACCATCTACCGATTATTACTTTTTGTTGATTTCCACCCGATAAGCTTCGAATCGGCGTTTTTTGTGAAGGAGTTTTTACTTTCATTGCATCGATAACCCATTTTGTATCGTTATGCATTTCACTATCAGATATAAATAATCCCTTTGTTCTATATTTACGCAAATTTGAAATGATAGAATTAAATCTAACACTTAGATCAGGGAATATCCCTGTTGTTCTCCTTTCCTCTGTTACAAGTGCAAATCCATTTTCAATTGCCTCTTTTGGTGTTCTATTATTGATAGCTCTCCCATGAATTTCGATTGTTCCAGATTGAATAGCCCTCAATCCAAATAATGATTCAAGCAACTCGGTACGCTTTGATCCTACTAGCCCTGCAATACCTAAAATTTCTCCTCTTCTTAACTCAAAGCTAATATCAGAAAAAGAAGGCTGCGTTTCAGCTGTCAAATTCGTTACTCTTAAAATTACATCACCAGGTTTATTTGTTTTTTTTGGAAAACGTTGTGATAATTCTCTTCCTACCATCAACCTAATAATCTCATCTGTTGTTAATTCCTTCGCACTTTTCGTTGTAATGTATTGACCGTCTCTCATAATTGTAACTTCATCAGATATCTTCAGAATCTCTTCCATTTTATGGGATATATAAATAATACTTATATTTTCTTTCTTTAACTTTTCAATAATTTTAAATAAATGTTCTACCTCTTTTTCAGTGAGAGAGGAAGTTGGCTCGTCCATCACAATAACTTTTGATTGATATGAAACTGCTTTTGCAATCTCCACCATTTGCATCTCTGAAACAGATAAAGTGCTAACTTTTCTGCGAGGATCGATATGAATATCTAACCCCCTGAAAATTTCCAAAGTATTCTCGTACATCTTCTTCTCGTCTATAAGAACACCTTTTTTTGGATAACGCCCTAACCAGATATTATCCATCACACTTCGTTGTCGTACTTGGTTAAGTTCTTGATGCACCATAGAAACTCCACTTTCTAACGCTTGTTTCGAATTTTCAAACTTCACTTCTTTCCCATCTAACAAAATTTTCCCTTCATCCATCGAATAAATACCGAACAAACACTTCATTAAAGTGGATTTACCAGCGCCATTTTCTCCCATTAATGCATGGACAGTTCCGGGTTTAACTTTCAATGTAACATTTTGTAACGCAACTACCCCTGGAAATCTCTTTGTTACGTTTTTCATTTCTAATATGTAACTAGCGCTAGATGCCGACATAAATTAAACCTCCTAGATAAACCGTATTAAAAAGAGGAGTGGTATGTGCAAATCCGTATTGAGAAAGCGCCCTAGCAACCATAGATTCGGTTACACTAAGGCGCTGCCTTCATTCAACTCGTTATTTATTTATAGGAGTCTTTCCCTACTTGAATGTTCTCTTTGGTTATTGCTACATAAGGAACGCGGACGGCTTTCGTTTCATCCAATTTCCATTCAGTTCCTTCTAAAACATCTTTCCCATTTGCAGCGTTTGTTGCAAGTTCAATTGTTGCTTTCCCTTGGTTTTTTGCATCATTCAATACTGTACCGATCATTTTTCCTTTTTCGATCATCTCAAGTGCCTCAGGAATTGCATCGACACCAACTACCGGGATAAACTTATCCCCATTAAAATACCCAGCTTTTTCAAGAGAAGCAATTGCACCAAGTGCCATTGCGTCATTATTACAAATAACAAATTCAATTTTGTCATTAAATTTAGAAATCCATGCGTCCATTTTTTCAGTCGCTTTCGTTGCATCCCACATAGCCGTATCCATAGCTAATTCTTCAACTTCAATTCCTTTTTGTTTGACTGTTTCAACAGAATATTTTGTTCGTGCTTCTGCATCAGGATGCCCTGGCTCACCCTTTAATAATACGTATTGAATCTTTCCGTCCTTATTCTTATCGTATTTGTCTTTATTAGCCTCCCATGCTTTTGCAATCAATTCCCCTTGAATAATCCCAGACTCTGCTGAATTTGTCCCCACATAATATGCTTTATCGTAACTAGCTAACACATTAGCATCTGGTTCCTTGTTAAAAAAGATAACCGGAATATTTTTCGCTTTAGCTTTGTCAATAACAGTTTGTGCAGCCTTTGGATCCACTAAGTTAATAGCCAGTGCCTTTGCACCTTTTGCTATTAACGTATCAATTTGCTCGATTTGTTTTGACTGATCGTTTTGTGAATCATTCAACATGAGATTGATTTTTCCTTTTGCAGTCTCCTCCATAGAGCGACGTACATAAGACATAAAGTTGTCATCAAATTTATAGATTGTGGCACCAACCATCGGGAGAGAATCATCTTTACTATCTCCACCACTTGTACTACTATTGCACCCTGTTGCCATTAACATACTAGACGCAACTACTAAAGATAATACGAAACCTTTTTTTCCTTTAAACATGGACTTAGTTCCCCCTTTTCTCTTTATGTAACCCCTTTCATAAACCGGTAGAAAAAAAGATAAATTTATTCATTTTTTGGAATATAACATTTCTCCTTTGCATCACCACCCTCTTTTTAGTTAATTTTTACTTAATATTTAAGTAAAATATAACAAAAACCATTCAGGTTATCAATGCTTTTTTTTAAATATTTTTATTCTTTTAATATGAAAGGGTTTTAATTCTTATTATTCATTTATCGAATTTGTAAATGACGCTAAGTTCTATCATCACTCACACAACGAAAAAAGCCGACCGTGTACAGGTCGACTTCTCTTCTCTTAATCAAACGTAATTTCTTTTACTTTCTCTTCATCCAGTCGCTTAATGACTTCGACTAATAGTTTTACTGTTTGTTCGTAGTCATCGCGATGAAGAAGCGCAGCATGGGAGTGAATGTAGCGCGTTGGGATGGAGATGGTCAATGCCGGAACACCGCGCATCGTCATATGGATCGCACCTGCGTCTGTTCCGCCACCTGGCATCGCATCAAAACGATATGGAATGTTCATTTCCTCTGCAACATGAATGACGAATTCGCGCAATCCTTTATGGGAAACGAGCGTTGCATCGTATAAAACGATATGCGGGCCACCGCCAAGTTTCCCCATCGCCTCTTTTTCTGATACACCTGGCGTATCGCCAGCGATGCCAACGTCAACCGCAAAAGCAATATCTGGTTCAATCGCAAAAGCAGATGTTCGTGCACCGCGCAAGCCGACTTCTTCTTGTACTGTGCCGACGCCGTATACGACGTTTGGATGCTCGACGTCTTTTAATTGTTTTAGTACATCGATCGCAACGGCGCAACCGATACGGTTATCCCATGCTTTCGCAAGCAACATTTTTTCATTGTTCATCACCGTGAATTCAAAATATGGCACAATGGCATCGCCAGGGCGCACACCCCAAGCAATCGCCTCGTCACGGCTAGAAGCTCCGATGTCAATAAACATATCTTTTATTTCCACCGGTTTTCTTCTTGCTTCAACAGGTAAAATGTGTGGCGGCTTTGAGCCGATGACGCCTGTAATATCCCCTTGTTTTGTTACGATCGTCACGCGTTGAGCGAGCATCACTTGTCCCCACCACCCGCCAAGCGGTTGGAAACGAATGAAGCCCTTTTCATCAATTTGCGTCACCATAAAACCAACTTCATCTAAGTGACCAGCAATCATCACTTTTGGTCCGTTTTCTTTTCCTACTTTTTTTGCAATTAAGCTACCGAGACGATCCGTCGTGACTTCATCTGCATATGGAGCGATGTACGATTTCATTACTTCACGTACTTCCCGTTCATTGCCCGGAACACCTTTTGCATCCGTTAACGCTTTCAACATCGTTAACGTCTCATCTAATTTCTTCACGTATGTCACTCCTCTCTATGTACAACATTCATTATACTAAACATTTTGACAGTTGTTAATAATTGTGACTTTGTCGCTCATGGTTCACTTCGTTTTTTGCGACATACGCTCGCTCAATTTGTTCAGCATTAAATTGAAGCGCATGACCGAGCTGTGCATACGCATACACTAATTGATCGTATGCTTGTTCGTCCATCTTTTTGCGAAACGTCTGAACGGCTTCAAATACGTGTAAAAACTGTTCAACGAGCGATTTACTTTCTTGCACATGCGGCCATTTTACATGCTCATGAAGCGAAAGATCAAGCCCGAGCGATAAAATAAAATGAAGGCCGTCTACATATTCCTCTAAAATTGTTTCTTCTGCCGCTTTCGGCTTCGAACTCCAAAATTTAAAGCAACGTGTTTCGTTCGCCAGTTCTCCAATTTCAACAAGAAGAGCTAACAACTTGCGCTCAACTAAACGTTCCCCGCGCAAACCACGCTCCGTTTCAATTCGCTCATCTAATTGCCGTTGCATAGAAAATAATTTTTTTATATCCATTTTTCTCCCCCTCTTATAAAAAATGACCATCCCCTCAAGGGAGAATGGTCATTTCCTTTATTACTTGTTTAAGTTTTCTTTTGCGATGTTTGCAAGTTGTGTGAATGCTGCTGCATCGTTTACTGCTAAATCAGCAAGCATTTTACGGTTTACTTCGATTCCCGCAAGTTTTAATCCGTGCATTAAACGGCTGTAAGAAAGACCGTTCATGCGCGCTGCAGCGTTAATGCGCGTAATCCAAAGTTTACGGAAATCGCGTTTGCGTTGGCGACGATCGCGATACGCATACATTAACGATTTCATTACTTGTTGATTTGCAACTTTATATAAACGATGTTTCGAACCGAAATATCCTTTTGCAAGTTTAAGAATTTTTTTACGACGTCTGCGTGTGACTGTACCGCCTTTTACACGTGGCATAACATTTCCCTCCTAAAATTATTTTACGTTATCTAACAATTGACGAATGCGTTTGAAATCGCCTTTTGATACGAGCGTTGCTTTACGAAGTTTACGCTTTTGTTTTTGTGTTTTGTTTGCGAATAAGTGGCTAGTGAATGCGTGTGAACGTTTTAATTGACCTGTTCCTGTCTTTTTGAAACGCTTCGCTGAGCCTTTGTGAGTTTTCATTTTTGGCATAAGGTGTTCCTCCCTTTTGTTATTTGTCGTTTTTCGGTGCTAGCACTAAAAACATGCTGCGGCCGTCCATTTTCGGAGCCGTCTCAACCGTACCAATATCCGCGCACGCCTCAGCAAATCGATCAAGCACGCGCTGACCAATTTCCTTATGCGTAATCGCACGTCCTTTAAAGCGAATCGTCGCTTTCACTTTATCTCCTTTTTCAAGGAACTTCCGCGCGTTGCGCAATTTCGTGTTGAAGTCATGTTCTTCGATCGTTGGGCTTAAACGAACTTCTTTTACGTTAATCACTTTTTGCTTTTTGCGCGCTTCTTTTTCTTTCTTTTGTTGCTCGAAGCGGAACTTACCATAGTCCATAATGCGGCACACTGGCGGTTTCGCATTTGGTGCAACCATCACTAAATCTAAATTTAAACGCGCTGCAATTTCTAACGCTTCTTGCTTCGTCTTAATCCCAAGTTGCTCTCCATTTGGATCGACTAAACGAACTTCACGTGCCCGAATGTTTTCATTAATAATAAAATCTTTGCTAATAACTAGCCACCTCCACGGTTTTTTCAAGCTTGTTTGTTAAAGCAGAACGCACACGACAAAAAAACGTGTGGGCACAATACACCCACACGTCTCGCTCACAACATTTTTCTGTCATGAAACCTGCTAACAGCCATACGGCGTCGATCAGGTGAGAAGCGGGTGCTTCTGCTTATGTTCAAACAAGTATTTACTTTTACTTTAACATATATACCATATATCAAAACACATTGTCAACTGATGTCAATTGATCACAACAAATAAAACTATAACAAACATAAAGAGAAAATGCAACTATTTATTTACGCACTTCTTTTACGATAGAGTCAACGAACGCATCGAGCGGCATCGTTTCGCTCTTTTGTTCCCCATATTTTCGTACGTTCACTGCCCGTTCGTTTACTTCGTTATCCCCAACAACGAGCATGTACGGAATTTTTTGCATTTGCGCTTCGCGAATTTTGTATCCAATTTTTTCTTCACGCTCATCGACTTCAACACGAATGCCTGCAGCTTGTAACGCCTGTTTTACTTCATACGCATAATCTATATGAACAGCTGGGGAAACAGGAATAACTTGTACTTGTACAGGCGCTAACCATGTCGGGAACGCCCCTTTATACTCCTCAATTAAAAAGGCAACGAAACGTTCCATCGTTGATACGACACCGCGATGGATGACAACCGGACGATGCGGTTTTCCGTCTTCACCGATATATGTTAAGTCAAAACGTTCTGGTAACAAGAAGTCAAGTTGAACCGTAGATAAGGTTTCATCTTTTCCGAGCGCTGTTCGCACTTGAACGTCTAGTTTTGGACCGTAAAACGCAGCTTCTCCTTCTGCTTCGTAATAGTCAAGTCCGAGCTCGTCCATCGCCTCTTTTAACATGCTTTGTGCTTTTTCCCACATCGCATCGTCATCATAATATTTTTCTTTATCTTGCGGATCGCGATACGACAGACGGAACGAATAGTCCGTTAAACCGAAATCTTTATATACATCTAAAATTAAATTAACGACGCGCTTAAACTCGTCTTTAATTTGATCTGGGCGAACGAAAATATGCGCATCATTCAACGTCATCCCACGAACGCGTTGCAATCCTGTAAGCGCCCCTGACATTTCGTAACGATGCATCGTACCGAGCTCTGCGATACGAATTGGCAACTCGCGATAGCTATGAATTTTATGTTTATACACCATCATATGATGCGGACAGTTCATCGGACGTAAGACAAGCTGTTCATTATCCATCTCCATTGGCGGAAACATTCCATCTTTATAATGATCCCAATGGCCAGACGTTTTATATAACTCGACGCTACCGAGCACCGGTGTATATACGTGTTGATAGCCAAGCGACAGCTCTTTATCGACGATATAACGCTCAATTGTTCGGCGAATAGTTGCACCTTTTGGAAGCCAAAGCGGCAATCCTTGTCCTACTTTTTGCGATGTCATAAATAAGTCAAGCTCTTTTCCGAGCTTACGATGATCACGCTCTTTCGCTTCTTGTAAGAGACGTAAATATTCATCTAAATCTTCTTTTTTGAAAAAGGCTGTACCGTAAATACGTTGCAACATTTTGTTTTTGCTGTCACCACGCCAGTACGCACCTGCTACACTTAACAGTTTAAACTCTTTAATTTTTCCTGTTGATGGGACGTGCACCCCACGGCAAAGATCGAAAAACTCTCCTTGTTCGTAAATGGAAACGACTTCTCCCTCTGGAATGTCGTGAATAAGTTCAATTTTTAAATGATCGCCAATTTCTGTATAGCGACGAATTGCCTCTTCGCGACTCACTTCTTTGCGAACGATATCTAAGTTTTCTTTCACAATTTTTTTCATTTCTTGTTCAATTTTCGGTAAGTCTTCTGCTGTAATTGGTACGTCAACATCAATATCATAGTAAAAGCCGTTTTCAATGACAGGGCCAACGCCAAGCTTCACATCTTTGTACAATCGTTTAATCGCTTGTGCCATTAAATGCGCTGTGCTATGACGTAAAATGTCAAGCGCTTCTGGCATATCTTGCGTAATAATCGAAATGGCGCCGTCTTCTTCAATCGGTGTACGCAAATCGATCATGCGATCGTTTAGCTTTCCTGCAATTGCTTTTTTCTTCAGTCCTGGGCTAATGGACGCTGCAATATCTTCCGTTGTCACTCCTTTCGGAAACTCCTTCACTGCTCCATCTGGAAATGTAATTTTTACTACATCCGCCAAAGCTGCTCACTCCTTTTTTAAAAAATAAAAAAACTCGTCCCAAAAACGAGGGACGAGTTGGTTTCGTGGTTCCACCCTTCTTCCCGTCTATACGAACATAAAGCGAGCGTATAAACGGCTTCATCTCGATAACGGCGCAAACCGTCAGCAATTACTAAACGGGCAATCGTCCCATTGTTCACTGCTGAAGTTTAGAGGTGGTAAGTGCATTTTCCGTGTTAGGAAGGTTTCAGCCTATGCCTTCCCTCTCTGTGAACCGTAAAAATACACCCATGTCCTCATCATCACTTTTTGCTTTATTCACTATGTATGTCATTATAAGCATATTTTTTTGGAAAATCAAGAGGTGTTCGTAGCTCGATTCGCTCTTGAAACACATTTTGAATCGTTTGGATCATTCCGACATCTGTCACATTTGTATACATATATATTTTTTCTGGTGCTATCGATACGAGCGGCGCTAATACAGATGTGTCAATGTACATCGGCTGACTCACCATCAATCGACGGTCAATAAACTGCTTTAGTTGATGAGGTGACAAGTAAAAAAAATGGTCATCGAAAAATTGAAACGTTTCGTTTTCGTATACTAAATGAAGGACGCTCATTTTCGGGTGGCGCGACGCCACAATTTCGCGCAACAGTTGAACGAAAGTTTGGTATTCTTGTTCTAATTTGTATTCGTCAATCGCTAATTCCACATAATGTATAAGCCGATCATAATACGGCTTTAAGCGAAAAGTGATAAGCGACTCGAATGAAAACACCCCTTCCTGCAAACATTCATGCAACGATTGAGCAATCAGTTGCTCACGCGGTACATTTATTTTCTTTCCGAGACGATAATCGTGCCTTTCCCCGTCAATAAACGAATATGTAAGCTGTAAAATTTGTTGTTGCTCTTCTTCGTTTTCATAAAAAAACGTGCGGGAAATGATCGATAAAATCCAACGTGTTTCAAATGCTCGAATGATGCATGAAGAAAAAATAGGAATGAACAATGCGCGCATATGCGCAACATTCTGTTCATGAAAGAAAACGGTAATCGTCTTGTCATCATAAAGCAACTTCCCATATGGTTGCGGCGCTTTACTTAATTGTTCAAATAGTCGTTGTGCATCTTGTCCATTTTGAAATACGATATAAATCAACGGTGCCCCCCCTTTTCCCGAAACATGCTTGTTTTATATATATGGGGAACACCGTTTGTTTATCACATTTCGATTCGGCGATTTTTTCCTGTCATTTCGATCGGAGTAGCTAAATAAACAATTCGTTCGATAATTCGTGCCGCTTTTACTTGTTCTTCTTCGCCTCGCTGCGAGTGAGCAAGGTGATGCGTCAGACGTTTTAAATCAAAATTTGATGTAAAACATGTCGGCAAATGCTCAAGCATGCGATATTGTAAAATCGGACCGAGCACCTCATCGCGCCACCAACTTGACATTAATTCTGCTCCTAAATCATCGAGCATAAGGACAGGTACTTGCTTTGCATATTCAATCGTATCCTGAAATGCATCGGTTTGAAGCGATGATTTCAACGAGCGAACAAATTCTGGTACGTACACGAGAAATGAAGCGATGTGCCTTTGTGCTAACTCATTTGCCATCGCTGCTAACAAATATGTTTTTCCGACGCCAAACGATCCGTATAAATATAGCCCTTTCATTCGTTTGCCTATTTCGTATGTCGATGCAAACGTGTTCGCAAGCTCGATCGCTTCAATTCGCCCAAGATCGTCCGTTTCTAGCTGATCAAACGCTGCTTGCAACATATCGCGCGGAATAAATAAACTACGAATAAGCGACTGTTGTTTTTTTCGTTCATCATCTTGCACTTTACGAGCACACCGCTCATATTGCACGTCAATGTTTTTCCCTTGCCAAATTAAATGAGGCGTATAACCTTTCAGTAAGTTCGGACATTGTTCTAAGCTTTGGCAACGTTCACAATGCTTGCTTTGTTGCACAAACTCGTACAATTTACCGAGATGACGATTTAACATCGCATCCGTCACGTGATGACCACGCAAAAATGTTTGAACATGAGGATCACGTAAAATGTCGCGCTTCATCGCCTCATATCGTTCTTTAAAATCGTGACGATTCATCAAATGGTGAATGGTTTCCCGAATTGGTTTCATCGTTTATCCCCTAACTTTTCGGTTTTTTTAACCGTTCTTCCAACTCGCGCCGTTTTTGTTCTAACTCTTCTTCTGATTTCACTTGTTTTCGCTCAAATTGTGAATAGTCCGTCTGCAGCCAATCTGGCAACAGTTCGGTACGAATCGGTTTTTTAGATCCTTTTTGTTCTTTTTCTTTCATAAATGTTTCATATTCTCGCGCCTCTTTTTTCGCCAATTCCATCGCTTGTTTCACCGTACGTACCTTTTTTCGCGCCCATGAACTCGCAATTTTTTCAACATATTTTTTCGGCAACTTCATATCTGTCCGCAGCATGACGTAGTAAATGAGCACGTTCATGACACCTGGCGGCAATTTTTGTTTAAACATAATGTCTTCAATCAACTGTAAATCAGCTAACGCCGGTTCAACTCCACCAGAAAAATCCATAAGCAATTGTCTCGGCGAAACGGTTTCAAGCTGTTTCATTAAATATTCTTCTTCATTTTTTGGTTCGGCATGTGCCATCGTTCGCTCTGCTAACGGTTGTACACGATCATATAGACGCGGAAGCGCTTCACCACGTTCAAATTGATACCATTCTTGCGCTGCTTTTCGTAATGCTTCAATATCAATTTGTTCAGCGGGATCGATGACGCCCATCACAATTTTTTGCATATCAAGAGGACCAATCCCATACAGAAAAGAAAGCTTTTTAATTGCATCTTTTACTTTTTCAGTAATCGCACGTCGTGGTACGAGGTGATGAGATAGTCCAGCGTAAAAGGCATCGAAGTCAAATATATCATCTTGCATCTTATATATCGCTCGTTCTTTTCCTATATACTGCTGTCCATCTTGAAGCATCACTTCTTGTTTCGCTTCATCACTTAATTTATGAATCATTTTTTCAGGTTGGATGGATGAAAAGACATCGTGAAATGAGCGGGTGATCGGTGTAAATGACGTACGATCAATGGCACGATCGGAAAAAAACTTTTTCAGCTTTTGAAATTTTGTTTTTCCGACACGATCATACAAAAATACATTTAAAACCCCATCGTTGAAAAATTGTTCTGGTGTAAGTGGAAGAAGTAGCTCATAAATAAATACCCGTTCATCGTCTTCATTCGTTCGTTTCATGTACGTATTTAACAACCCGATTCCTTCTAGTTTTAAACGCTCGGCATATATCGTTGGCAAACTGCATTGCATAATCGCCATTAAACTATGATGTGTCGTCTCCTCGCTCCATAAACGCGCCTGCTCAAGTTCGCTCCATAACGTCATATATAAGCTATACGCTTGAGCACCAATTAAAGGTTGATATAAAAGTGTCAATACTTTTCGGTCTAATTCGCTTAAAATTCCGTTCGCATGTACAATATATCGGTCGACCGCAATTAACTCTTTCCAACTATATTCCATCTTATCGACCTTCTTCATATGAAAAAGAGCACATTATGCCCTTTCTCCTTGTTCTTTTTTAATGAGCTCTTTTAATTCTTCAATAAAGACGTTTAAATCTTTAAACTGTCGATATACAGAGGCAAAACGAACGTAAGCGACTTCATCAATTTTTGATAATCTTTCCATTACCATTTCGCCGATCGTTTCACTTTTTACTTCATTTATGCCGCTATTACGCAATTCTCGCTCAATTTGCTGCGTCACTTGCTCTAATTGTTCAAGGGCAACCGGCCGCTTCTCACATGCTTTAATCAGCCCACGCAATATTTTTTCACGACTAAATTCTTCTCTCGTTCCTTCTTTTTTCACGACAATTAACGGTGTTTCTTCGACTTTCTCAAACGTTGTAAAACGAAAATGGCAACGTTCACATTCGCGCCGACGGCGAATGGAACGCCCTTCATCAACTGGACGCGAATCAAGTACCCGCGTCCCATGATGGTGACACGATGGGCATTTCATATGTATCAACTCCTGACAGTAATCTTACCCTTATAGTAGACAAAAAAAGGCGCATGCACAACTACTTCTCACTATATATTCCCGATCCGATGTATGTTAATCGTTTAGCTAATTGATCATATAAACGAATAATAAGTTGACGGCTAAATCCAAAGTCGATTGGCAACCACTTTGTTTCTGTCGTCACAGAAAAATCAATAGCTGTTTCGAACGGTCGAACAGAAATGACTGTGACGACGATAAATGCTTTTTTTCCTTTCGTAAGCGATACGCTCATTTCTCCTCTTTCTTCTGAGATTGCCACAATATGATAGCCGTCCATTTGCTCGAACAATTGTTTCACTTCTTTTAATGCAGCCGCTTGCGTCGTTTTATAATAACGGCTTTTCAACTGCTCATCCGGATGACGTTCCGATGTTTCATTATGATTCGTTAATACGTATTTCCATTTCACCTGTCGTCGCCTCACTTTTCAACGAATGATAAAAAAGAGGTGCAGAATCTACACCTCTTTTCCTCTTACACTTTATTATAAAGCTTTTGCTTGTTTAATTTCAATCGGACCCATGCCACGAGGCAATTCAATTGTTTCACGTGTTTGCGCACCTAACGCTTCTGCAATATAGTCAGCAGCAATCGTTGGATCTAAATGTCCACATGTGTACACATCAATACTCGCATATCCGTGTTCAGGAAAACTGTGAATCGTTAAATGTGATTCAGAAATGATCACAACGCCGCTAACGCCTTGTGGTGCAAATTTATGAAATGCAACTTCACGAATTTCCGCACCTGACTTTAACGCTGCATCAACAAATGTTTTTTCAATAAACTCGATGTCATTCAACTTATCAAAATCGCATCCCCAAAGTTCTGAGATAACGTGACGACCCATTGTATCCATGATCGTATCCCCCTTTAATAAATTTTGAAAAAAAATAAACGATGAATTTCTTTTGCTTTCTGGAATGTATAACTACCACGGGGGAAAGTTAGTCCAAAGAGGTCCTAACCCTTTAAGTAGTCACATTACCATGCGTTCAAGAAGTTCACGAAAAATAGTATACTTCGTTTATATCTTTTTTTCAATATTGTTTTTTGTTTTTTATGAAATTAGGCATAAAAAATAACGCTGGAATGCCAGCGTTATGACATCGCAACCGCTTCGTTTTTTGACAACTGTTTTGCAACAAGCTTTGTTAAATCAACAACGCGGCACGAATAACCCCATTCATTATCATACCATGCTAATACTTTTACTTTCCGATTTTCGATTACCATCGTGGATAATCCATCGACAATGGCAGAGTGCGGATTCGTATTAAAATCAATCGATACGAGCGGTTCCATCGTCACGTCTAAAATGCCTTTTAACGATCCACGTGCTGCTTGCATAAATGCTTCGTTTACTTCATCGACCGTTACATGTTTTTTTACATCGACAACGACATCAACAAGCGAAACGTTTGGCGTTGGAACGCGCAATGCCATGCCGTGCATTTTTCCTTTTAAATGTGGCAATACGAGCGCCAACGCTTTCGCTGCACCTGTCGTTGTTGGAATGATCGATTGTGCACACGAACGGGCACGGCGTAAATCTTTATGCGGATTGTCAATATTTTTTTGATCGTTTGTATATGCATGCACAGTTGTCATCAACCCATTTTCAATGCCGAATGCTTCATCAAGCACTTTTACAACCGGAGCTAAACAATTTGTTGTGCATGAAGCATTTGAAATAATGATATGTTCTGGAGAAAGCATATGTTCATTTACACCGATGACAATTGTTACATCTTCATCTTTTCCTGGCGCTGTTAAAATGACGCGTTTCGCCCCTGCTTCGATGTGCATCATTGCTTTCTCTTTTGCATTAAACTTTCCTGTCGCCTCAATAACAATATCGATTTGAAGCTCTCCCCATGGCAGTAGGCGTGGATCGCGGGAATTGAGTAACTGTACTTTTTTCCCATTCACAATAAGTCCATCTTCAACCGGAATGACTTCCCCTTCAAATTTGCCATGGTTTGAATCATATTTTATTAAATGAGCTAACGTTTCAGGCGGATAGCTCGCATTAATCGCTACAATATCAAAATCTTGTTCAATTATCGCTTTTCGGAACACCATCCGTCCAATGCGTCCGAATCCGTTAATCGCTACTCTCGCTTTCATTATATAGCTCCTTTCAATATATATGTTATACTATTTGTTCGTTATCTACAAAAATAGTATAACACTTTTAGTTTGTTTATGCTATAAAAAAATAAAAAAAGGGCGTCCTATTTTCCAAGAACACCCCAACGTACTAAACATGCATGCAATTGTCGTTTCGTTTCTTCTATCGTTCCGTTATTATCGATCACTGCATCGGCTTTCTTTCTTTTTTCTTCAAGCGGCATTTGTGCTTTCATGCGAGCCCGTGCTTCTTCAACCGAAAAGCCATTGCGCTCACAAAGACGATGAAGCTGGGTTTGTTCATCGACATATACAACGAGAATGCGATCAACAAGATGCTCTAATTTGCTTTCAAATAAAAGAGGAATATCGAGAACAACTGCCTTTTCCTTTTGTTTCGCATATTGTTCTTTTTGTTGTAGCATATGTTTGCGCACAAGCGGATGAACGATGGCATTTAACTGTTTTCGCTTTTGTTCATCATCAAACACGATCGTACCGAGTTTGCGGCGATCAATCGCTCCGTTTGCATCCAAAATGTCGCGGCCGAACGCTTCAACAATAGGTTTATACGCTTCACCATTGATTGCTGTGACACGATGAGCGATTTCATCTGCATCAATAACAGGAATATGTAAGTCGCGAAACATCGCCGCGACCGTGCTTTTTCCGCTCGCAATCCCCCCTGTTAAACCGATCGTTAACACTTACTATCCCCCCTATCTCATTTTAAAAATACCAAGCACAATGAGCATAATTCCAGGTAAAAACGAATATTTTTGTAGCCAGTCATACTTCCTAAACGACTTACCAATTTTTAAACCGCTAAATAAGAAGCTAAAGCTAAGCAAACAAATGAGAAATGTCGTAAACGTTACAGAATAATTTAAAAGCGCTGCGCTCACTCCTGCCCCAAACGCATCAAGAGACAAAGCAACACCTAAAAATACGGCTTCCATTCCTGTAATCGTACCTGACCGGTCAAAATCAGCCATCGTTGGCTTGCGTAAAATTTGAATAACAATACCGAGCGGACGAATTTCTACATTCATGAGAAACTTTTCTTCATTGTCGTCTCGTTTAAGGATAAATTGAATGATCATCCATAACCCTAATACGATCAATATACTTCCACCCATTGCGTTCGCAACAGCAGGTGAAAAAAACACATACATGATGCGCCCAATGCCCATCGCCACTAAAAAAGTCAGGCACGAAAAAAGCGAAATAATAAGCAATGACCGAAGCGGAATATGTACATTCCGCATACCGTACGTAATCCCGACAGTCAAACCGTCGATGCTAACAGCTAAAGCAAGTAAAAATAAAGACCATGTGATCATAAGCGCCTGCCCCTTCCTTTGAAAAACTACCATAGTATATGGAAGAGGCCTAGGCAATGTTCTTACACTATGTTTGACAATGTTTACAATAATGCGTACCGCGATTTGCGACCATTGTTTTGACAATGGGCTCCCCGCATCGCCGGCACGGCTTATTTACACGCCCATATACGTACAATTGCGTTTGAAATGTTCCTATTTTCCCTTGCGTATTGACGTACGTTCGAACCGTGCTGCCCCCTTTTTCAATCGCTTCTCGTATCGTTTCAACGATTGCTTCATGTAACGCTTCTATTTCTTGCTCCGTTAACGTAGCTGCGATACGTTCTGGATGAATGGACGAACGAAATAACACTTCGTCAACATAAATATTTCCTAATCCTGCAACAATCGTTTGATCAAGCAATACCGCTTTTATTGTTCGCTTTGTTCGTTGAAGCTGATCGGTAAGCCATAAAACAGTAAACTGTTCGTCAAGCGGCTCGATGCCGATGTTTGATAAAGGTGGAACGTTTTCCCCTTTATTGAACAAATGCATCGTTCCAAATTTACGCACATCGCGATAACGAAGTTCGGTACGATCTGTAAATGTAAAAAAGATGTGCGTATGGCGATCAAATGGGGCATTTTCTTTTTCGTATATGTAGCGTCCCTCCATACGCAAATGGGAAACTAGAACAACATCGTCCAATTGAAAAATTAAAAATTTCCCCCGTCGCTCAATATCGTAAATCGTCTGTCCTTTTAATCGATCACAAAATGTTTCTACGTCAGGATGTTGGACGATCTTTTCCCAATGTACTTTTACACGTTCAATCGTTTTGCCAACAACAAGCGGAAGAAGCGTGCGCCGCACCGTTTCCACTTCAGGTAGTTCTGGCATGTTTGTTCATCCTTTCCTTACTTCGCATCATACCACGTCGGTCCAAAGTGGTAATCGACCTTTAATGGAACACGTAATGATACTGCATTTTCCATGACATCTGGGACAATTTTTTTCAACAAATCAATTTCCTCTTTTGGAGCCTCTAAAATAAGTTCGTCATGTACTTGCAATAATAGACGCGCTTGTAACCGTTCTTCATGTAAACGTGTCGCTAAATCAATCATCGCTTTTTTAATAATATCCGCAGCACTTCCTTGAATTGGTGTGTTCATCGCTGTTCGCTCAGCAAAGCTACGAATATTAAAGTTGCTGCTTGTAATATCCGGTAAATAGCGACGACGGTGAAGCAACGTCGTGACATATCCTTTTTGTTTTGCATCTTGTACAATTTCTTCCATATATCGTTTGACACCTGGATAGCTTTGAAAATATCGCTCAATAAATTCTGCTGCTTCTTTGCGTGTAATGCCTAAGTTTTGCGACAATCCGTAGTCGCTAATTCCGTAAACGATACCAAAATTGACCGCCTTTGCTTGCCGACGCATATGTGCGGTCACTTCTTCTTCCTTTACATGAAAAATGTCCATCGCCGTTTTCGTATGAATGTCGAGATCATGATGAAATGCAGCAATTAAATTTTCGTCATTGGCAATATGGGCTAACACGCGCAACTCAATTTGCGAATAGTCAGCCGCAAAAATGACCCAATCATCAAAAGATGGGACGAACGCTTGACGAATTTTTCTTCCTTCTTCAATGCGAATCGGAATGTTTTGTAAATTAGGCTCCGTTGAACTTAAGCGCCCTGTTTGCGTCAATGCTTGTTGGAAAATTGTATGCACTTTCCCTGTATCTTGGCGCACTACTTTCATTAATCCTTCTACATACGTCGATTGTAATTTTCCGAGTTGACGATAATGTAAAATTTGCTCAATGATTTCATGGTATGGCGCTAATTTTTCTAAAACATCCGCCGATGTGGAATAACCTGTTTTCGTTTTTCTCACAATCGGCAACTGTAATTTCTCAAACAAAATCGTCCCAAGTTGTTTTGGGGAATTAATGTTAAACGTTGTTCCTGCTAATTCATAAATGCGTTGCTCAATTTGTTGGAGCTGAGCGGTGAACTCTCTCCCCATGTTTTGTAAGCAATTCACATCCACCTTTACACCGTAAAACTCCATTTGCGCCAAAATGAACGTAAGTGGTAACTCTAAGTGAATAAGCAATTCAAATTGTTCATTTTGTTTTAGTTCATGAATATATGTTTCTTTTAGAGAAGCAATCGCTTTTGCCTTTCGTACGAGATGTTCAGCTAATACATTTGTCGGCGGAACCGTCTGTTTTGCCCCTTTTCCGTACACATCTTCATCGCTTTGTACGTCTGTATATTGCTTCGTTTTTGCAACGGCTGCGATGTCCCCGTTTGCATCTGTCGGATTGAGCAAGTATGCCGCTAATAATAAATCAAAATCGATTCCTTTTAATTCAATGCCGTGCCACTTTAGCGCAACAATTGCTCGTTTCGCGTCAAACACACTTTTTTTACATTGCTCATTCTCAAGCCATGCTCGAAATACAGAAGATGCAAAAGCAACGTCTGTCGGGATAAAAAAATGTCCTCGCTCATTCACAAGTGCAAATCCGAGAATCGGTGCTTGATGATAATTTTCATCAAGCACTTCGATAACAAGGGCGCTATCTTCCGTCAACATGTGCTCGTCAATCGTTTGTACCGTTACGAAAGAGATATTCGTTAACGATCGTTGTTCATGCGAAGGATGTCCAATTTTATCCATTAGCGACGTAAAACCTAGCTCTCGAAACAATGCTGCCAGTCGTTCGACATCATATGACTGCCATGCTAATTCATCGAGCGATAGTGTGAGCGGAACGTCGCGATGAATGGTCGCTAACTGCTTACTTAGTAGCGCTTGTTCACGATACGTTTGTAAATTCTCTTTTAGTTTTTTTCCTGAAATATGTTCAAGTGATGCTAGTACGTGTTCAACTGTTCCGTACTCCTTTAACAACTTTAACGCTGTCTTTTCTCCGACTCCCGGAACACCCGGGATATTATCTGATGCATCCCCCATTAACCCTTTTAAATCAACAATTTGTGCGGGCGTTAATCCGTACTTTTCAAGCACATGCTCTGGCGTATATCGTTCCATATCTGTTATTCCTTTTTTCGTCACATGCACATGAATACGGTCAGACGCTAATTGAGTTAAATCCCGATCCCCTGAAATAATCACAACGTGAAATCCTTCTTTTTCCGCTTTTGTCGCGAGCGTCCCAATAATATCATCCGCTTCGTAATTTTCAAGTTCATATGTGCGGATGTTATATGCATCAAGCAACTCACGTAAAAATGGAAACTGTTCTGATAGTTCTGGTGGCGTCTTTTGTCTCCCTCCTTTATATTCTGTGTACACTTCATGACGAAATGTCGTTTTCCCTGCGTCAAACGCAACGAGCATATGCGTCGGTTTTTCTTCTTCAATGAGCTTCATTAACATCATCGTAAAACCGTAAATCGCATTTGTATGAATCCCTTTATCGTTATGTAAGAGCGGCAGAGCAAAAAAAGCGCGGTAAGCGATGCTATTGCCGTCGATCAATACTAATTTATTTGCCAAACCGAAAACCTCCTCTTTATTCACTTACGCTTATTTTACCACGATACCCGCTAAAAAAGAAAAAAGACGAGAACATTCGTTGTCCTCGCCTATTCCAAGACAATCGGCTTCTTGGATGAAGGGGTTTTCATTTGTTATCTTACCAGTATTTTTTTAATATATGGTAAATCGTTTGTAAATATATCGTTAAAAAATCATTCATCTAAACAAGCATCAACGCGAAAATGAACAGTAAATGTCGTTCCTACACCTACTTCACTTTTTACAGAAATCGTTCCGTGATGCGCCTCCACTAAATGTTTTACAATCGCTAAACCAAGGCCTGTCCCCCCTGAGTTGCGACTTCGTGCTTTGTCTACACGATAAAAACGTTCAAAAATGCGCGGAATTTCTTTTTGTTCAATACCAATCCCTGTGTCGCTGACATGAACATGCAATTGTTTATCGTCTTTTTCAATGGAAACGGTGACGCGTCCACCTGCTGGCGTATAAGCGATGGCGTTATTAATTAAATTAATAAAAACTTGCTTTAAACGATGTAAATCTCCATACATATAACAAATCGAGGCATTCGATGTGCATGATAATGCAATTTGTTTATCATTCGCTTTCCCTTCAAGCATGACAATGACTTCTTTTAATACGTCGTACAAGTCAACAACCGATATATTTAATGTAAATCCTTGTTGTTCAATTTTTGATAAATCAAGCAAATCTTGAATTAAATGTTGCAATCGTTCGCTTTCTTTTAAAATAATCGTTAAAAAATATTCAAGTGTTTGAGCATCATGCATTGCCCCATCTAATAACGTTTCCGCAAAACCTTTAATCGATGTAATCGGCGTTTTTAGTTCGTGCGAAACGTTCGCTACAAAATCTTTTCGCATTTGCTCAAGCTTTTTTAGCTCAGTAATATCGTGGAACACAACGATAATTCCTTTCCATTCATCGTTCGTTCCGATAATCGGTGTTCCGTATACTTCAAAATGTTTTCGCTCAATACCGACAGGAAGAAGCAATTGTTTCCGTACGTTTACTTCGGTCATAAATATTTCTTCCACAAGCGCAATAACTTCCTTATGCGGAAACGCCTCATAATATAAACGATGAACGTAGTCGGACGGATCAATATGAAACATTTCCTTATACGCGCGGTTCATGAGCGAAATGTAACCACGTTGATCAATTAAAATTAAGCCGCTCCCCATATTTTCAATTAATGCTCGCAAGCGATCTTGTTGCATTTCTTGCATGCGCACCATCTCTTGTAAATTGCGCGCTAAAATATTAAGCGACTGGCTAAGCATCCCCGTTTCATCTTCCCTGCTTTCGTACGTTCGCGCTTTATAATTGCCGCGTGCAAGTTCCATCGCCACTTTTGTTGCGGCCTCAATCGGTTTTGTATATTGATTTGTAATTCTAATACCTAATAAAAGAATAATGAAAAATGCGATACTTAAGCTGAATGTAAGCAAAATCCAAATTTGTTCATTTACCCGCTCGATCGCATCCATCGGCAAGCTGAGAACAATATGCCCAAGTTGCTCATCCCGCTGCCAAAATGGGACGGCATAATAATATAAATCTTGTTCTTCTTCAAAAATAACGGAACGATCTTCTTGTTTTAATAACGTTTGAATCAATTTTTTATGACGCTTTTCATCGATGGATACGTAATTGTTTGTATCAAACATAAGCTGTCCATCTCGGTCAACAATGGTGATGCGAGCAGACAGCATATCGCTAATGGCACGCAATTTTTGCTCAAACGATGAGGATTGGAACGATTTATTCTCTATATATAAAGCTAAAAGCTTGGCCTCCTTCTCCATCCGTTCATGGACGGTATCCGCATAAAATTTTTGAAATAATTGACCTAATAACACCCCAAGACCAAATAAAACAGATAAAATGACCGAAACGAGCCCGAGCAATAGCCGAGAGCGAAATTTATTCATCCACTTTCGGCTCCTCTAGCTTATACCCTAATCCGCGTATTGTTTTAATATATACGGGTTTTCGCGTATCTTGTTCGATTTTTTCACGCAAATGGCTAATATGCACATCAACAATGCGCGTATCTCCAGCAAAATCATAATTCCATACGGCGCTAAGTAACTGATCGCGCGTCAATACACGCCCTTTATATTTCGCTAAATATGCTAATAGCTCAAATTCTTTTGGAGTTAATTCTAATCTTTGCTCTGCAAAATACGCCTCATAACGATCTGGGAAAATTTTTAGTTGCCCGACAATGAGCGAATCGTCACCATTTTCTTGTTTTTCTTCATTTCCATGAATAGTCGTTCGGCGCAAAATCGCCTTGACACGTGCGACAACTTCGCGTGGGCTAAACGGCTTCGTCATATAATCATCAGCACCTAATTCAAGACCAAGCACTTTATCAAACTCATCGTCTTTTGCCGTCAACATTAAAATCGGTGTCATCACTTTTTGTTGACGCAATTGCTTACATACTTCAATGCCATCTAATTTTGGTAACATTAAATCGAGAATGATAAAATCAGGTCGTTCTTCCAATGCTTTATGAAGCCCTTCCTCCCCATCATAAGCCGTCAATACGGTAAATCCAGCTTGTTTTAAATTGTACTCTAATAGAGTGACGATCGAATGCTCATCATCGACAACTAACACACGTTTCGACATAGCCATCCTCCAACAACGTAAATTTGTTACATTTTTATTATAACGAGTTATTTTGAAAGATAAAAATAAAAAAAAGAGGCGATGCCCCTTTTAAAAGTTATCTAATGCTTTTTCTTCAATAAACGGATATGGCGGAACGACACGCAACGCTCCAACTAATATTTCTTCCCCATCTCGAACCGCTTGAACCGCAATATGAATTTCATTGTTTTCTTCATCAACATGCGTTACTTCAAATAAAAACTCGACATGCTCATAATGATATACTGGTCGTTTAAATTCAATCGTTTGGGAAACGATATGGCTTCCTGGACCCGGTAAATATTTTGAAATAGCTGATGTAATCATACCTGTTAACATAATCGCTGGTACGATTGGACGTTTCAACGGTGTTTGGGATGCATAATCATGTTGAATATAAAGCGGGTTCGCATCGTTTGTGAGCCCTAAATATAACAATAAATCTTTATCTTCAATCGCTTCCGTTAATACAAGCTTCTCCCCGACCGAAATGTCCGAAATTAAACGTCCAATTTTACGCTTTTTCCCTAACATCGTCATCTCCCCTTTGCTTGACCATATACAAAAATTCGGGGAAAGATCCCCCGAATTTTTTATCATTGTAACACTTTCATCACGTTTTTCACCGATTCAACAGATTTCGCTAATGCTTCTTTTTCTTCGTCTGTTAACTGTAATTCGATCACTTTTTCGATTCCGTTGCCACCTAAAATCGTTGGCACACCTAAATAAATGCCTTCATATCCGTATTCGCCTTCTAAATAAGCGATGGCTGGAAGAACTCGGCGCTGGTCTTTTACGATCGCTTCAACCATCTCAGCAAGGGACGCAGCTGGCGCATAATAAGCGCTACCGTTGCCTAGCAAGTTGACGATTTCACCGCCACCTTTACGCGTACGTTCAACAATGGCGTCTAAACGCTCTTTTGGGATTAACGTTTCAAGCGGAATGCCCCCTGCATATGAGTAACGCACAAGCGGTACCATATCATCTCCATGACCGCCTAAAACAAATCCTGTAATGTCTTTAACAGATAAGTTTAATTCTTGTGCAACAAATGTCCGGAAACGCGCGGTATCTAATACACCAGATTGGCCGATGACGCGGTTTTTCGGAAAGCCCGATTCTTTAAATACTGTATATGTCATCGCATCTACTGGGTTTGTTAAGACGATAATAAAGCAGTTCGGTGAGTATTTAACGACTTCTTTCGTTACAGCTTTCATAATGTTTTGATTTGTCGTTACTAAGTCGTCACGACTCATCCCTGGTTTGCGTGCAATCCCCGCAGTGATGACAACGATGTCCGAATCAGCCGTATCCGCATAATCCGACGTACCAATAATGTTGGCGTCAAAACCAAGAACTGGGCTTGACTCAAGCATATCGAGCGCCTTGCCTTTTGTCGGATTTTCCAATTGTGGAATGTCGACAAGAACGATATCACCTAGCTCTTTTTGCGCTAAAATAAACGCTGTTGTCGCTCCCGTAAATCCAGCACCGATAATTGAGATTTTTTTACGTTTCATACCCACGTTCTTCCATCCCCTTTTTCATTTATTCGCTCATATTTCGAATGAGAGCATCCGCAAATTCAGAGCATTTCACCTCTGTTGCACCTTCCATTAAGCGCGCAAAATCATATGTGACCACTTTGGATGCAATTGTTTTTTCCATAGAGTCAATAATGAGTTTCGCTGCCTCGTTCCAACCGAGATGTTCAAACATCATTACACCAGATAAAATGACCGATGACGGATTTACTTTATCTAATCCTGCATATTTTGGTGCTGTGCCATGCGTTGCTTCAAAAATTGCATGACCTGTTTCATAGTTAATGTTTGCACCTGGAGCGATACCGATGCCGCCTACTTGTGCTGCAAGCGCGTCAGAAATGTAGTCGCCGTTTAAGTTCATCGTTGCAACGACATCAAACTCGCGTGGACGAGTTAAAATTTGTTGTAAGAAAATATCTGCAATCGCATCTTTGATGATAATTTTTCCTGCTGCTTCTGCTTCCGCCTGCGCTTTGTTTGCAGCTTCTTTTCCATCCGTTTCAACGATGCGATCATATTCTGCCCATGTAAACACTTGATCGCCAAATTCTTGCTCAGCTAATTCGTAACCCCAGTTTTTAAACGCACCTTCTGTATATTTCATAATGTTTCCTTTATGAACGAGCGTCACCGATTTGCGGCCGTGTTCAATCGCATATTTAATCGCCGCCCGCACTAATCGTTTCGTTCCTTCTTCTGAAATTGGCTTAATGCCGATTCCTGATGTTTCAGGGAAGCGGATTTTGCGTACGCCCATCTCATTTTGTAAGAAATCGATCACTTTTTTTACTTCTGGCGTTCCTTTCGCATATTCGATTCCAGCATAAATATCTTCCGTATTTTCACGGAAAATAACCATATCTGTATCTTCAGGGCGCTTAACTGGAGAAGGAACTCCTTTAAAATAGCGAACCGGACGTAAGCATACAAATAAATCGAGCTCTTGGCGAAGCGCAACGTTTAATGAACGAATGCCACCACCGACCGGCGTTGTTAACGGACCTTTAATCGCAATTATGTATTCACGAATCGTATCAAGTGTTTCTTGTGGCAACCATTCACCTGTCAACTTAAACGCTTTTTCACCAGCAAGCACTTCTTTCCAAACGATTTTCCGTTCACCTTTATACGCTTTTTCAACAGCTGCTTCCAATACGCGAGAAGCGGCTGCCCAAATATCTGGACCTGTCCCATCCCCTTCAATAAATGGGATAATTGGATAATTTGGAACGTTTAATACTCCGTTTGTAACTGTAATTTTTTCTCCTTGCATCATCATACCTCCAAATCGTGTAGTGTAAAAAGGTGAGAGGCGAACTTCTCACCTTTTCTAAACAATCGTTATGCGCGTTCTTCAATCGGTACGTACACTTGTCTCATCGGTCCTGTATATTCTGCACGCGGGCGAATGAGACGGTTGTTTTCGTACTGCTCTAAAATGTGTGCAAGCCATCCAGACATACGGCTAATTGCAAAAATTGGTGTAAATAAATCGTGATCAATTCCTAAACTATGGTAAACAGAAGCTGAGTAGAAATCAACATTTGGTGGTAACCCTTTTGTCGATGTAACAATCTCCTCAATTTTCACCGACATGTCATACCAATGCGGTTCACCTGTTAACTTCGTCAATTTTTCAGACATTTTCTTTAAATGTTTTGCGCGTGGGTCTCCGTGACGATAAACGCGATGACCGAAGCCCATAATTTTTTCTTTGTTGTTTAATTTGTTGTGAATGTACGTTTCTACATTTTCAAGCGTACCGATTTCCGTCAACATTTTCATGACCGCTTCGTTTGCTCCGCCATGAAGAGGTCCTTTTAATGCTCCAATCGCTGCAGTAATGCCAGAGTATACATCTGATAAAGTAGCAACACAGACGCGCGCCGTAAAAGTTGAAGCGTTCAATTCATGGTCCGCATGAAGCACAAGCGCTTTATTAAACGCTTCTTCAGCGATTGGATCCGGCTCTTTACCTGTTAACATGTATAAAAAGTTTGCCGCAAAACTTAAATCTTTGCGCGGTGGTACAGGCTCTAATCCTTTGCGAATGCGGGAAAACGCAGCAACAATTGTTGATACTTTCGCCTGTAAACGAATCGCTTTGCGATAGTTCGCTTCCGGATTCATCGCTTCCGCTTCTTCATCGTACAATCCAAGGAACGAAATCGCTGTGCGAAGCGCTGCCATTGGATGAACTTTGTCAAGCGGATACATTTTAAAGTGATCAATGATTTGCTGCGGGATATCGGCATTTTCTGCCAACTGTTTCGTTAACGTTTCTAGCTCTTCTTTGTTTGGCAATTTGCGGTGCCAAAGCAAATAAACAACCTCTTCAAACGTAGCATGTTCTGCTAAATCATCGATATTATACCCAACGTACGTGAGCGTATCATCGATGATCGAACTAATTGTGGAAGTGGTTGCAACAACCCCTTCGAGACCGCGAGTTACTGTCATCTTACATCTCTCCTTTTCTCTTTTATTCCCCTTTTCCCATGTTGAAACGCGTCGTCGAGCGATTGCTCAAAACAGCTGAATAAAAATGCAAAGAAAATGCTTACATTTTGTTATATATTCACCTGTCCGCTTAACGAAGCGAGCAGGGGAATATATACGATAGTTTCGTACATGCTCCAATACCATTATAAACAATTATCAGACTTTTGTGAACTAAAAGAAATCATAATTCAAAAATATTATTATAAAAAAGTAATAAATCACGAAAATACATCGACCATTTTCATGAGCATATACGCAATACCCGCACCAATTAACGGCCCAACCGCAACACCTTTGAATAAAGATACAGCTAAAATCGTCCCAATGACAAGCGCAGTCGTCATATGCGGATCTTTTGCAAGCAGCGTGACGCCTCCTTTTGCTAATAAAGCGACCGCAATACCTGATAACATTGCAATCCACGCGTAAACCGATCGAACGGACTCTGTCAGCTCTTTAAAACCTATTTTTCCAGAGGCAATCGGAACTAATACAGCAATCGTAATGATGGTCACCCCAAGATTGATTCCTTTTTGTTGTAAGTAAGGGAATACTTTCGAACTTAGTCCGATGCTTTTCACAACGAGTAAAAAAAGCACTGCGACAATAAGGGAATGATTTTTTGCCATCATGCCAATGACAAGAAGGATAAATAAAAAAATAAACGGTTGCATCAAATATCACCTTCTTCTTTGAAACTTTTTCTTCTTTTGCATTGTATATTATAATAGTCATAAATGACAAAAGACGGGAGGTGAAGACGTGCCAAATCAATATGTATATCGCTCCCTTCGCTTTTTATTTGTCATCTTTGTCATCATTGCTGGGTTAGCGAGTTTATATTATGTATCAACGTTAACGTATCCGTTTTTAATTGCGTTAGCGATTGCCTTTTTCATTAATCCGGTTGTGGATGTATTAGAGAAAAAAGCGAAAATGCCGAGGGCGCTAGCGGTCATCGTTGTTTTAATTTTTTTACTTGCACTCGTTGCAGGGCTTGTCACTCTTCTTGTCGCAGAAATTGTGACGGGCACACAATATTTAGCAACAGTCGTTCCAAGTCATTTTCAAAAGCTTGTTGTTTACATGGAACAGTTTGTCGCCAGCCAACTTATTCCACTATACAACCAGCTAGCTACGCTCTTTAAAAATTTAGATACATCTCAACAAGATACGATTATGGCAAACATTCAGTCGGTTGGGACGAGAATTGCTACAACAGTTGGACAATTTATCCAAAATATATTACAAAATATCCCTTCGATTATCGGATGGTTGCCTAATTTTGCGACAATCTTTATTTTTTCATTGCTCGCTACATTTTTTATAAGCAAGGATTGGTATCGTCTAAAATCGTTGTTTCAAAAGCTGTTACCAAACAAAGTGCAAACGAGCAGCACAAAAGTGTTTACTGAACTAAAAAAGGCGCTATTTGGCTTCCTTAAAGCGCAAGCCACACTCATTTCCATTACAACGCTCATTGTATTAGTCGGATTGCTTGTGTTGCGAGTAGAATACGCGATCACTATCGCGCTTATTATTGGCATAGTAGATATTTTGCCGTATTTAGGAACAGGTTTAGTATTCGTTCCATGGATTGTTTACACAGCAATAAGCGGGGATACTCATTTTGCCATCGGTCTTGGCGTGCTATATATCGTTGTTCTCGTACAGCGACAAGTGATGGAACCGAAACTTCTTTCTTCTAATATCGGGCTCGATCCATTAGCTACATTAATTGCTTTATTCGTCGGTTTCAAATTGATCGGGTTTCTCGGATTAATCGTTGGACCGGTATTGCTTGTCATTGGACGCACACTACATCATGCTGGCGTATTTCAAGACATTTGGCATTTCATTGTTGGAAAAAAAGAAGCATAAGCGACGAGCTTATGCTTTTTATTTTCGAATGTATATCCAAGTTTTCGTATAAAACATCCACTTAAACAAACGGACGAGCCACGGTTTCATTTTTTCGCGCGCAAATGGGAGAAGCAAAATAAAACCTGCTGTATCAGTAATAAATCCTGGCGTTAACAATAACGTCCCGCCAACTAAAATGCAAATCCCATCTAATAGCGCATCGCTTGGGATACGTCCATTCATCCATTCGTACTTCGCGCGCTGAAGCGTGTGTAATCCTTGCTTTTTCGCTAAAAATGCACCGATAATGCCTGTCGCCACGATGAAAGCAAATGTTGGCCATACCCCGATTGCCTTTCCAGATAAAACAAGAACGACAATTTCTAACGCTGGGATAACGATAAAAAGAAGAAAAAAGATATTACGCATACATATCCCTCCAAAATGAGAAAAGAAGGGGTTGTCCCCCTTCTTATTATAGCACGCTTGCGTGACCACGATAAATGGCACCGAAACTTGCGTCTACTGTAATATCTTGTCCGTCTTTTAAAATGGTTGTCGCATTGTTTACACCGACGATGACCGGGATGCCTAAGCTTAAGCCGACCACAGCTGCATGGCTTGTTAAGCCGCCTTCTTCTGTAATGATCGCAGCAGCTTTTTCTAACGCTTTCATCATATCCGCATCTGTTGCAGGAGCAACTAAAATGCCGCCTTCAATCATTTTTTCAACTGCTTCTTCTGCTGTTTTCGCTACAACAACTTTTCCAAATGCTGATTTGCGACCAATACCTTGGCCTTTTGCAATCATATCGCCAATCATATGCACTTTCATTAAGTTTGTCGATCCTGTTTCTCCAACCGGAACACCTGCCGTAATGACGACGAGATCACCATGTTTCACAATACGTGTATCAAGAGCTGCTTCAACTGCAATATCAAGCATTTCATCTGTTGATGTAGCATGTTGAGCAACGTGTGGGTAAACACCCCAAACGAGCGCTAATTTACGCGAAACACCTTCATTCGATGTAACAGCGATAATTGGCGCTTTTGGACGGTATTTCGAAATCATGCGGGCTGTATGGCCGCTGACTGTCGGCGTAACAATCGCTGCGACATCTAAGTTTAATGCGGTGTGAGCAACCGATTGTCCAATGGCATCTGTAATCGTTGTGCCGCTTTGTTTGCTTCGCTTCGATAATAAGTCGCGGTATTGTAACGCTTGTTCTGTGCGCAAAGCAATGCGATGCATCGTCTGTACCGCTTCTACTGGATAAGCACCTGCTGCTGTTTCACCTGACAGCATAATCGCATCTGTTCCATCGAAAATGGCATTCGCGACGTCACTTGCCTCCGCACGAGTTGGACGCGGATTGCGCTGCATTGAGTCAAGCATTTGTGTCGCTGTAATAACTGGTTTTCCGAGCGCATTACATTTTTTAATTAATTCTTTTTGCACAAGCGGCACTTCTTCTGCCGGAATTTCAACGCCTAAATCTCCGCGGGCAACCATTAAGCCGTCTGCGACTTCCAAAATTTCGTCAATATTGTCTACGCCTTCTTGGTTTTCAATTTTCGGGATAATTTGAATGTGCAACGCGTTATGTTCTTCGAGCAATTCACGAATTTCAAGCACATCAGAAGCGCGGCGAACGAACGATGCAGCAATGAAATCAATGCCTTGTTCAATACCGAAACGAATATCTTCTGCGTCTTTTTCAGTAATACCCGGCAACTTCACTTTTACGCCCGGGACGTTCACACCTTTTTTATTTTTCAGTACGCCACCGTTTAACACTTTCGTCCGAATTTCTTTTGCCTCTTTATCGATCGCTAACACTTCTAATCCGATTAATCCATCATCTAATAAAATAGTTGAGCCAACGTGAACGTCATCAATTAACCCTTCATAAGTAATCGAAAATTTTTCTGGCGTACCGAGCACTTCTTTCATGGAAATCGTCACTTCAGAGCCTGCCTTTAACTCAATCGCCCCATTTTCCATGTCATGCGTACGAATTTCTGGACCTTTCGTATCCAATAAAATCGCTACCGTTTTTCCAGTTATTTTCGACGCTTCACGAATGTTGCGAATGCGCGCTGCATGTTCTTCATGACTTCCGTGCGAGAAGTTAAGACGAGCGACGTTCATTCCTGCTTCAATAAGTTGCACAAGCTTTTCTACACTTTCACTCGCTGGACCGATCGTACAAACAATTTTCGTTTTGCGCATAAACACCCTCCTACAATTTGCATATGGAAACGATACCATAAATATACATTAAATTGAAAGCTCTTTGGACAACTGATACATTTTTTGGTCAACTGTATGTTTTTGTGCTAACGCTTCAATGATGTCATGATCAACAAGTTGATTGTTTTGAATGCCGACGCAACGTCCGCCTTTTCCTTCAAGCAACAATTCTACGGCACGAGCACCTAAACGACTTGCAAGCACACGGTCAAACGCTGTCGGTGAACCACCACGTTGGACGTGACCTAATACGGTTACACGCGTTTCAAAGCCTGTTGCTTCTTCAATTCGTTTGCCGAATTCCACACCGCTACCGACGCCTTCCGCAACAACAATAATACTATGTTTTTTGCCGCGTTCGTGTCCACGTTTGAGACGTGCAACAATTTCATTCATATCATAATCCGCTTCTGGAATTAAAATGCTTTCTGCTCCGCCAGCAAGACCGGCCCAAAGCGCAATGTCACCAGCATGACGCCCCATGACTTCAATGACGTATGTACGCTCATGAGATGTCGCTGTATCACGAATTTTGTCAATTGCATCAATAACCGTATTCAATGCTGTATCAAAACCGATCGTGAAATCTGTTCCTGGAATGTCGTTATCAATCGTTCCTGGCACGCCGACGCAAGGATAGCCGTGTTCTGTTAATTTTTTCGCCCCTTGATACGAACCGTCACCACCGATCACAACGAGCCCTTCAATGCCATGCTTTTTCAATTGCTCAATTCCTTTTAACTGTCCTTCTAACGTTTTAAATTCTGGGCAGCGGGCAGTATATAACATCGTTCCACCACGATGAATAATATCGCCGACATCCCCGATTTCAAGCTTTTTAATGTTTCCGGCAATTAATCCCGCATATCCGTGGTAAATGCCGTACACTTCTAATCCATGGTAAATTGCTTTTCGAACAACTGCGCGAATGGCCGCATTCATTCCTGGTGAATCGCCACCGCTCGTAAGCACACCAATTCTTTTCATCGCTCTTCACCTCTTTAAAAAAATAAAATAAGAAGTATGACCTCTTACTTTAAGATAACATGAAGGTATATGGAACACAATACATAATGAAATGTTTCACAAAACGTTGATTTTTTCACGCTACAAAAAGTTTACCCAAAGTCGCTTATTTCATGTAATTAAAAAGGCCATCGAAATGGATGACCTTTTTTACGTAACGGACACGTGCTGTTGCGACTCGATAAAATCGCCAATTTTCTTATATTTTTCATATCGTTGTGCAATTAACTGTTCAGCGTTTAACGGAAGCAATTCACGCAACGAACGTTGAAGAACGTCATCAATATATTTCGCCTGTTCATCAACATTTCGATGCGCACCGCCGCGCACTTCTGGAATCATTTCATCAATGACGCCAAGCTGCTTTAAATCTTTCGCTGTAATTTTCATCGTTTCGGCAGCTTTTTTCGCGAGTGACGCATCTTTCCATAAAATAGCTGCTGCCCCTTCTGGCGAAATAACGGAATACGTTGAATTTTCAAGCATATGAACATAGTTTCCGACACCAAGCGCAAGCGCACCGCCGCTTCCACCTTCACCGATCACAATGCATACGACAGGGACAGTCAACCCCGCCATTTCAAACAAATTTCGCGCGATCGCTTCACTTTGTCCGCGCTCTTCGGCAGCTTTTCCTGGATACGCCCCTTTCGTATCAATAAAACAAATAATCGGACGCCCAAATTTTTCGGCTTGTTTCATTAGACGAAGTGCTTTTCGATACCCTTCTGGATGCGGCATGCCAAAATTACGGCGAATATTTTCTTTCGTATCTTTTCCGCGTTGATGTCCGATGACTGTCACAGGCAATCCGTGATATTTCGCAATTCCTCCGACAATCGCTTCATCGTCGCCAAAGCAACGATCACCGTGACATTCAAAAAAGTTCGTAAACAACCGATCGATATAATCGAGCGTTGTCGGACGATTTGGATGTCGGGCAATTTGCACACGATCCCACGGGCTTAAATTAGCATAAATATCATTTTCAAGCTTTTCAAGTCGCGCTTCTAACTTATTGATTTCATCTGAAAAGTCGACGTCACGATGTTTCGTAAACTCTTTCAGTTCGCTAATTTTTTTTCGCAGTTCTACAAGCGGCTTTTCAAATTCTAATTCGTATGCCATTCGTCTCCACCTCGCGATTGGTGAATGTCTAATACATTCGTTAATTTATCTTTTAATTCATGACGCGGAATAACAGCATCTAATTGTCCGTGTTTCAATAAAAATTCCGCTGTTTGAAAATCATCTGGCAACTCTTCCCGAACCGTCTGTTCGATGACTCGTCTTCCCGCAAAACCGATCAACGCCCCCGGTTCAGCAAAATTATAATCTCCAAGCGAGGCGAAGCTTGCTGATACACCACCTGTCGTTGGATGGGTCATGACTGAAATGATGAGTCCACCTTGTTCGCTAAACAGTTTTAATGCAGCGCTTGTTTTCGCCATTTGCATTAAACTTAATACACCTTCTTGCATGCGCGCTCCACCTGAAGCGGTAAAAATAATAAAAGGTACTGATTTTTCCATCGCTCGTTCGATGGCGCGTGCAATTTTTTCTCCGACAACTGATCCCATGCTTCCCATACGGAAACGGGAATCCATCACTGCAATAACAACAGGAAAGCCGTTTATCGTTCCTTCTCCTGTCACAACCGCTTCATTCAATTTCGTTTTCTCACGATCTTCCTCAATTTTCTCCATATACTGTGGAAAATCAAGCGGATTTTTAGAAAGAAGGTGACGATCGTATTCATGAAACGTCCCTTCATCTAACAAACAAGCAATGCGTTCAGGAGCAGACATCGGATGATGATAGCCGCACGATATACAAACGCGTAAATTTTTCACTAATTCTTTCGTATACATAATTTTTTTACACTTCGGACATTTTGTCATAATGCCTTCAGGTACATCTTGCTTTGCTTGTTCAGATGGAATGGTCGCATACTTCTTCTTTTTGGAGAACAAATCTTTCAGCACATGTTTCCCTCCCCTACTTAGTCCATTTCTACTTTACTGGATAAAGACAACTTTGTTTGTCACATTGTGTCAATTCTCTTTCGACATTTTTTGCATCACGTATTGTTCATAAATAGCAATCGCTTCTTCACAAGACCGTTTTTGTAGTGCGATCCGCATTTGTTTATAAAACTCGGAAGGGAGCTCGACCGTATATACGTGTTCAAAAAAATCGCTTAATACAAGCCAAATGCGCAACAATAAATAATTATCGGTCGCCTCCACAATCCGTCGGAAAAATGAATGGTACGTATGCTCCGTTTGTAATATAAGCTCGAGCTTTTCATCTGTCAGCCGTTCGCAAGCGAGTTGTAAGCATATGCGCTCTATGAATATTTTTGTTTCTATTAAATCTCTTTTTTCCCGATTTCCTTGCAAAATAAACGAGCCAAGTAGTTGAATGAGCTGATGGTCGCCAAACGGTTTCATAAACGTTCCTTCCCCGCGGCGCGTTTCAATTAATCCGAGCAACTCTAACGCCCGCAACGCTTCACGAACAGAAGAGCGTCCGACTCGCAATCGGTCGGCTAACTCTCGTTCAGATGGCAATCGATCGCCAGGTTGAAGACCTGCTTCTTCAATCATGCGATGAATTTGCCAAAACGTTTCAATGTATACTTTAGAAGTAGTCATGTTCACCCTCACCTGCAATCAGAGCTAATTGTCGTGTTCGTTTTTCTACCTCTTTTGGATCGACAATCACTTGGGCCACTCCTGTTTCCATCGCAGCTTTTGCCACAGCAGCAGCAACTGCTGGAGCGACGCGCGGATCGAGAGGAGCAGGAATAACATAATCAGCACGCAATTCATCTTCTGTAATTAAATGCGCAATGGCTTCTACAGCGGCCATTTTCATTTGTTCATTAATTTGTTTGGCGCGTACATCAAGCGCACCTCTGAAAATACCTGGAAATGCCAACACGTTATTCACTTGATTCGGATAGTCGGAACGTCCTGTCCCAACAACTGTTGCCCCTGCTTGTAACGCCTCTTCCGGCATAATTTCTGGCGTCGGGTTTGCCATCGCAAAAATGATTGCATCTCGATTCATCGTTTCAACCATGCTCGCTGTCAACGCTCCAGCAACAGACACACCAATAAATACATCCGCACCAACGATGACTTCCTGTAACGTTCCTGCTTTTTTCTCATCGTTTGTCCATTGAGCAATTTCATGTTTGATCTCATTCATTCCATATGGGCGCCCTTCATAAATCGCCCCTTTTGAATCGCACATGATGATATGTTTAACCCCGTAACAACGAAGCAACTTCATAATCGCAATTCCTGCTGCTCCTGCTCCGTTAATGACAACTTGAATATGTTCTATTTTTTTGTTCACTAACTTTAATGCATTCATTAAACCAGCAACGGTCACAATCGCTGTTCCATGTTGATCATCATGAAAAACAGGAATGTTCATTTCTTGCTTTAATCGTTCTTCAATCGTAAAACAATGCGGAGCAGCAATATCTTCTAAGTTAATGCCACCAAATGTCGGCTCAAGCAATTTGACGGTCTGAATCATTTGTTCTACATCTGATGTATTTAAACAAATCGGAAATGCATCAACCCCAGCGAAACTTTTGAAGAGCACCGCCTTTCCTTCCATGACTGGCAACGCCGCGTCTGCCCCAATATTTCCAAGTCCTAACACCGCACTTCCATTGGAAACGACCGCCACTGTGTTCGCTTTTAACGTATAATCATATATTTTGCTCGGTTCGGCATGAATGGCTTTGCACGGTTCTGCTACACCAGGAGAATACGCTAAGCTTAAATCGTAAGCATTTCTTAACGGCACTTTCGCTTTTACTTCCAGCTTCCCTTGATAACGCTCATGCATATGAAGCGCTTCTTTAAACAACGACACGACATATTCCTCCCTAACAAGCGGCCACTGGTCTGACCACTTAACTTCTATAAAAATATAATAAAAATGAAAAATAGTAAAGCATTTTTATTTCACAACGACATTCCCATCCCCCAGCAATGCCGTTAGTTGATGAATGCACTCATCGTGTGGGGACACAGCATATTCATGAGAAAGCTGCACTTTTTTTCGTTCTGCTTCATAGTACAAAATAACAGGTGCATATCCGCGATGAGCGATTAACACTTCTTTTAACTTCTGCAATATAGCTGGCGACGCGTGCTGTTCATCAATTTTCACGTAAACACATACCGGCTTCCTCACTTGTTGTACAATGAGATGCCAGCCATTTGGCCGCTGCTCTATTTTCCCTTCCATGTACAACACGCTTCCTTGTTGTAATAAAGAATGAAATCGGCTATAAATCGTCGGAAATGCGATCGCATACCATTCATCGCTATCGTCACAAATCGTCACAAACGCCATTTCTTCCCCTTTTTTTGTCCGCCTTTTCGTCACCTCCTCAACGTATGCGATCACTTTGCCAACATTCGCTTTTTCTATTTCCCATTCGTACATACGTTTTGCCCCCCACATCGAATAAAAATGGGCAAATGATTCAATCGGATGAGGGGAAACGTATACGTTAAGCCATTGCTTTTCGTATTTTAATTGGTCGATGAGCGATAACGGTTCAGCATGAACATATTTTGGTCGTACGTCGAGATTAGGGGTCAGAAACTCGGCATGCTCAAGCGCCACGTCAATACTTGCATAAAGGGTGGCACGCTCCACACGAAATTCGTCAAAACAGCCGGAAAAAATAAGCGCTTCGACGATCTTTCTTTGTGAAGGCTCGATACGTAATCGCGAAACGAAATCAAAAAAATCGGAAAATGGTTGTCTTTGACGCTCCCGAATTATTTGTTTAACAAAGGCAGAACTTACTTGTTTAATCGCTAACAATCCAAAACGAATATCGTTTCCATCAACGGTAAAATGCCCTTCACTTCGTCCGACGGAAGGAGGAAGTAAACGTATTCGTTTTTTGCGAAGTTCGTGTACACATTGCATCATCTTTTCTTTTTGTCCGATGACATTTGTTAATAAAACAGCGTAAAAATCGAGCGGATAATGCGCTTTGATATATGCAAGCATATATGCGATATAGCTGTATGCTACTGCATGGCTCCTGTTAAACCCATAACCAGCAAAACGAACGATGAGCTCATACAATTCGTTTGCGATATGGGCAGCGTACCCATTTTGCATACACCCTTCAATAAAACGCTGTTTCTCTTTTTCCATTTGTCCAACGTCTTTTTTACTTATTGCGCGACGTAACAAATCGGCTTCTGCTAACGAATAGCTCGCCATTTGTTCAGCAATTTTCATAATTTGCTCTTGATACACGATAACTCCATATGTCGATTGCAAAATCGATTGCAAATCATTATGCATGTAAACGATCGGCTCACGCCCATGTTTACGGGAAATATATGTTGGAATTTGTTCCATCGGTCCGGGACGAAATAAAGCGTTTACTGCTACAATATCTTCAAACGTTGTCGGTTGTAATTCGCGCAACACCCGCTTCATTCCTTCTGACTCAAGCTGAAACACACCAAAAGTATCCCCTTGACTGAAAAGCGCATACGTTTGTTCGTCATCAAGCGGTATATTTTCAAAACGCAAACGATAGCCTGTCCGCTGTTCAACGCTATGAATCATTTGCTCAACGATCGTTAAATTTTTGAGGGCAAGTAAATCAAACTTTAATAATCCGATTTGCTCAAGTGCATCCATCGCATATTGCGTCACATACGTTGTCGTTTGTCCGCCTTGAAGGGGGACGATGTCTGTTAACGGGCATGGGCTAATGACAATACCAGCAGCATGAATGGACGTATGCTTTGGCAAGCCTTCAATCCGTTGTACGACGCTATGCCATGGACGTGTATGATCGAATCGTCCCGTAGCTAACGTTTGCTCCATTTCTTGTTCATCTACCTCAAACACACGACCGACTTCACGAATGGCTGAGCGCATTCCAAATGTCCCAAACGTGATAATTTGCGCAACATAATCTTTTCCATATGTTTGTTCAATATAACGAATGACTTCTTCGCGACGATGATCAGGAAAATCGATATCAATATCTGGAAGTGACAGACGAGCTGGATTTAAAAATCGTTCAAATAAAAGCCCATATTGTAACGGGTCGACTTGTGTAATTCCGAGTATGTAAGCAACGAGGGATCCTGCGGCTGATCCACGTCCCGGTCCTGTCAATATTCCTCGTTCACGCGCAAAACGCATGAAATCAGCGACAATTAAGAAATAGTCACTAAAATTCATCTGTTGAATGATTTGCAGTTCATATTGTAACCGAGTAACATATGCTTCTGGCCGATCAGGAAAGCGTTTCGTGAATTGCTCCCAACACCACGTTTGCAAATATTCGTCAGCCGTTTTCCCCGAAGGAACAGGATAGCGCGGCATAAACCATTTTTTAGACTCAAACGTCACATTGCATCGCTGTGCAATACGCACCGTCTCCTCGATGGCTTCACGATACATTGAAAATAATGAGATCATTTCGTCAGCGCTTTTGAAATGGTATTCATTCGTTAAAAAGCGTGGACGGCTCGGGTCGGCCATTTTCTTTCCGTGTTTCATCGCAAGTAAACATTCAAAAGCAAGCGCATCTTCTTTACACATGTAACGTACATCGTTTGTCGCCACGAGCGGCATGTCCCATCGTTTACTATGTTCAAGAAGTAGCGGCAACAAATATTCTTGTTCTTGTAAGCCGTGTCGCTGCACATTTATATAAAAATCGCCGCGTTGAAATAGCTTCGCGTACGTGTGAACGAGCGTTTCTGCTTGATCGATTTCCCCGTTCAGCAAATGCTGCTCCACTCTCCCATGTACTCCGCTTGTCATACCGATTAATTCGCTCGTGTAGCGGGATAAGTCACATAAAGAAATGCCCTTTCCGTCGTTTAATTGAATGGCTGTAGCAATATGGACAAGTTGACGATACCCGTCGTTATTTTTCGCCAACAACACCAGTTGATCTGCATGACCGTGTTCATCAATCACCGTTGCAATCATACCGATAATTGGTTTGATTCCGTGCGCTTGACACGCCTTATAAAACGGAATTACCCCATACAAGACGTTTTCATCCGTTAACGCAACTGCTGAAAATTGAAGCTCACGCGCCCGCATAACGAGCTCCTCAATTTTCACCGTGCTACTTAATAAGCTATAACCACTTCGCACTTGTAGATGGATAAACGACAATGTGTCTCCCACCTTTTCTATTTTTTTCTATTAGGTTATCAATTTTATTAAAATCATAGAATAATGATAAAGATTTTAATAAAATTGTTTATCCGTCCACGTCGTTTAAGCGACATGTACTCGGATGGGGTGTAACCCCACACCCGCTATCCCATTGGCAAACGCCTTTGGGAATACTTTTCTCATAATGTTGTATGCCCCATTGACATCTGCGTGGATGAGCGTTCCGTTTTCAGATTGAAACAGTCCACGCTTGATGCGCGTTCCTTTGTATTGCTTTTGCTTTTTGATTTCTTCCATGTCTAAAAAACTGCATTTCGATGTATAGCTTTCTTCTGTCACGATGACGCGAATGCCATGCTGTTTTGCTTTGTACTGCAACTGATGAAGAAACGTTTGATACGGAATGTGAACGAACGCTTGATTCGTACGCTTTCCGAGATTGACTTCACGCTTCCAATCTTTATTCATCCCCACCACAATCGTATCGCAGTCTAAAGCCAACGCATGTTTCATGACAAAGGCACTCGCTTGGTGCATAAAGTTTTCCACGATGCGGTTTCGTTTTTCTGTCATTTTGCTCATTCGTTTTGTCCAACCGAGTCCATTCATTTGTTTCGCTACTTTGCGGTAGTGGCTCATTTGTTTGTTGTAGTATTGATTGACGGATTTTAGACCTTTACCATTGATGACGATCGGTTGTTTCCCCACGTTGTTCACAATGGTTGCGAAGTTATCTAATCCTAAATCAATACTGATGTATCTGTTGTGATCTTGTTTTTGCGGTGGAATAGGGATTTTGTAAACGACTTCGACGATGATATGGCGGTGTTTTGGAACGAATCGGACTTGTTGAAGCTTCCCTTTCATGTTTGTCTTTAGTTGAAACCCTTGGAAACAGGCAGGAAACGTGATGTGTTCATCGACGACTTTGCATGATTGATTCGTTAGCACAAGTACATATCGTCCGTCTTTTTTGAGATATTTGGGCGGTTTCGGTCTGCCTGTATATTTGTCTTTGTTTTTTGTCCAATCTTTCATCGACTTAAAAAATGATTGCCAATTTTGATGGAGTATTCTTAACGTTTGTTGGGCACATTGAGCCATTGGCATCGCCCGATAGTCTGCATCCATCCCTTCTGTTTTCAGCAGCTTGTCTAGCTTGTTGTAAGAAAGATACGTGCCGTGTTGAAAAAACGTTTGCCTGACTTGATAGTTGGCGAAGTTGTACAAATTTTTTGAACGAAAACAATACTCGTCGATCATCGGATAATACGGATGATTTGGATAAATGATGTGCCTTTCCACTCGATTCGCCATCATGATCGTTGTTCACCTCGCTTTCTCTTTTACTATATATGTTCATCAGAGAGCCATGCAATAAGATGTAAAGATAATCACAAAAGAAGTGTGATCTCAAATATATTTTATCAAAATTTTTACGATTGAATGAAAAAACAGAAACATATATGTTGAAAAGCAAAACATACCTTGCTTGTTTGTCCCATATACATAGTATACAGAAGGAGTGAGCGAGATGGAGATGAAAACAGCGTTTTTGCCTGCTTTTATTCAAAGCTATTTCATCGCTTTAGGTGTGTTAGTTGGAGGAGCGTTGATCGGTGGATTTGGAGCTTTTTTATCTGGAGAACCACCGCTGACAATGATGTATCGTTTTGCAAGCAGTTTAAAAATTTGGGCTTTAATTGCAGCGATCGGAGGGACGTTTGATACGTTTTATAGCGTTGAGCGCGGATTTTTCCAAGGAGAAACACGAGATGTCATTAAGCAATTTTTACTCATTTTATCAGCCACGGGCGGCGCACAAACAGGTATGACGTTTATTCGCTGGTTTACACAGGAGCATGGCGCATGAGAGTCCCACCGTATGCACGCGATCCAGGATGGCAACGTTTTTTTGCTGGAGCGGCCATCGGAGCAATCATTAGCTGGATCGTTTTTTTACAAATTTTCGTTATTTTACAAGAAAAACAAGTTCGCCAGCTCAACGTACAACGAGAAATCATCACCCAGTTGAAACACGATTTAAACATTTGGCAACAAGATTACATCGAACTAAATAAAGAAAATAAAAAACGACTAACGATTCAATCAATTGATGTCAAAGTCATTAACGCGCAATCATACGGCATCGATACGTACACAGCGTTTCGAATTGAAGAAGATATAAAAAAAGATATTCAACATATCACAGCGAAAGATATTGAAACAGTATATAAAAGTAAGGAGCTACTAAAAAAAGCGATTGAAAATAAAACGTATATCATCGACAACCGTACGTACAATCTTCATATCGAAACAATTTTATTTTTCACAAATATATCTATTGAACTAAAATTAAAGCAACAGTAGAGGCCTCTCTACTGTTGCTTACATACTTCGTTTAAATCTGCCAACACGTGTTCCACTTCTTCCCACGAATAAATAGACGCTCCTGCTGCTAGTGGATGGCCACCGCCTCGATATTTTTTTGCAACTTCGTTGACGATCGGACCTCTTGAACGAAGACGGACGCGAATTTGATCATCTTCTTCCACAAAAAACACCCATGCTCGTATTCCTTCAATATTTCCAAGCACGCTAACAAGTTGCGAAGCCTCTGACGGTGTTGCATCATATTGTTTTAATAATTGTTTCGTTAATATAATATGAGCCACTCCATGTTCGGATAGTTCGAAATTTTGCAACACATATCCGCTTAAATGCGCGATAGATAGTTTTGTACGATATAACTGATCATACAAGTCGACAAATGAAAATCCGTATTCAACTAATTCGCTTGCATATTTAAATGTTTTTGGATTCGTGCTTGGGAAAAGAAAACGACCTGTATCCCCAACAATCCCTGCATAAATCAGTCGAGCGGCTTCTTTCGTTAAAACGAGACCGTGTTCCTTGCCGACTAAATACAACTCATAAATCATTTCACTAACCGAGCTAGCGTTTGTATCTACCCATAAAATGTCACCATACGGATCTTCATTTGGATGATGATCAATTTTAATAACTTTTTTTCCAAGTTTATAACGTTGATCGCATACTCGTTCTTCATTTGCCGTATCGCAAACGATCACAAGAGCGTCGTTATACGTTTCATCAGGGATCACATCCATTTTACGCAAAAATTCGAGCGATGGTTCATCTTTTCCAACGGTATATACGTGCTTTTCTGGAAACGACGCTTGAATAAGCTCCGCTAATCCCCCTTGCGAACCGTACGCATCAGGATCTGGTCGAACGTGACGGTGAATAATAATCGTATCAAATTGTTGAATATGACGAATGATTTCCAAAATCTTTTGTTCCATGGCGCTTCTCCCTTTTTTTCTCCATTAAAACATATTTTATTATGATTCGAAAAGATGTAAAATAATCACGCAACGATTTTTTTGTTGGAGGACTGACTATGCCGATATTTGTTATACTTATCATTTTTTCACTTTCGTTTTATTTGTATTACAAAATCAAATATTTCCGCAGCAAACGGCCGATGGAGCGCAAATGGATTAGTGCAAAATCAAGCATTGCGCTTGGCTCATTTGTATTTTTCTTTGCGATCAATCAATTTTTTATTCACCGTTCAACTGTTTCCCTTATCGTTGGCATCGTCTTTCTTTTCGTTGGTGCAGGAAGCATATGGGGAGGCTATCGTGCCCATCGCTACTATTTTCCACTTGCAGTAAAAGAAGCGGAGGAAACGAAATAGGCTGCTATATGCAGCCTTATTGTCGTTCAAGCAACTGACACATCATTAACGCCTTTCCGACAAGCGTTCCTTCATTAAACACTTCGACGTCAACCTTCCCAAACTTACGACCTATTTCTAATAGCTTCGGCTTAATGTCGATGACGCTATCAATTTGGACAGGTTTAATAAAATAAATGGTGATGTTTTCTACGACGAGGTCACCTCGTTTATGTAAGCGAAGCGCGCGCGTCGCTGCTTCAGTTACAATCGTTGTAAATACCCCATATGATAACGTCCCTAAATGGTTCGTCATTTGTGGAGTAATGTTGCAACGAAAAACACCGTCAACCGTTTCAGTTAAAAACTGAGTTGTGACAATATCATCGATCGTCTCACCCATTTGCGGCTGACGTTGCACCATTTGCAATGCCTTTAATACGTCTTGACGGCTAATAATTCCTTGCAGTCGATTATATTCATCGACGACCGGCAACACTTCAATTCCTTCCCAAACCATCATATGCGATGCGGAAGCGACTGACGTTTTTCCGCTTACCGTAATCGGATGTTTCGTCATCACTTTCTCAATAAGCACGTCACGTTCATAGCCCATTACATCTTTTGCAGTCACAATCCCTTGCACTTTTAATTGTTGATCGATGACCGGAAAACGACTATGCTTCGTTTCACGATTGAGCTCATACCATCGTTCGACTGGATCTGTCACATACAAATATGCCGTTTTTTCAAATGGCGTCAAAATATCTTCAACGAGAACAATTTCTTTTTTAATCAACTGGTCATAAATGGCACGGTTAATCATTGTCGCAACCGTAAACGTATCATAACTTGTCGAAATAATCGGAAGCTGGCGCTCATCCGCTAGTTTTTTTACATGTTCTTCTGTATCAAAACCACCTGTGATGAGAACGCCCGCTCCTGCTTCAAGCGCTAATTCGTGCGCTTTTGTTCGGTTTCCGACAATCAGTAAATTCCCTGCTCCCGTATATCGCATCATCGCTTCAAGCTTCATCGCACCGATGACGAATTTATTTAACGTTTTATGTAATCCTTCTTTTCCTCCGAGCACTTGCCCATCAACGATATTGACAACTTCGGCATACGTCAGCTTTTCAATATTTTCTTTCTTTTTTTGTTCAATCCGAATCGTTCCGACTCGTTCAATCGTGCTCACATATCCTTTTGTTTCAGCGTCTTTAATGGCACGATAAGCCGTCCCCTCGCTTACTCCCATTTCTTTAGCAATTTGGCGCACAGATATTTTTTCTCCGACCGGTAAGCTCTCAATATATTGTAAAATTTGTTCGTGCTTCGTAATCGTCAAGTTGCCCCACCCTTTTTCGACAGTTTCTTACTCTTATTATAAGGGTGTGCATGACCGCATTCAATGAACGTTTTCACAGTTCAATACTTTCACCAACATGCAAGACGCGCCCAACGCCCTCAATCATCGACACAAACTGCTGTGGATCTTGTTGAATGACAGGGAAAGTATTGTAATGAATCGGAACAACCATTTTCGCCTTCAACCATCTCGCTGCAACAGCCGCATCTTCTGGTCCCATCGTAAAATTATCGCCAATTGGTAAAAACGCCACATCAATGTCATTCATTTCTCCGATGAGTTTCATATCAGAAAATAACGCGGTATCTCCGGCATGATAAATCGTTTTTCCTTCGGCATGAAACAAAATGCCACTTGGCATGCCTGTATACACGATCGTTTCGTTTTCTTCTACATAGCTAGAGCCGTGAAACGCCTGCGTCAATTTGACTTTTCCAAAATCAAACGTAAACGATCCACCGATATGCATCGGATGAACACGAACACCTTTCCAACTTAAATAAGTAGCTAATTCATACGGAGCAATGACAAGGGCGTCGTTTCGCTTCGCTAATGAAACGGTATCACCGACATGATCGTTATGACCATGTGTTAATAAAATTACATCAACGTGAACGTCTTCTGCTTTTAGATCTGTCATTGGGTTGCCCGTAATAAACGGATCAATGAAAATCGTTTTTCCGTTCGTCTCCATTTTAACGACAGAATGTCCGTGATAAGTGAGCTTCATCTTTCCTTCTCCTTTCTCCGTTTTTTACATCATTTTGTTTCTTCATTTCTGTCCTATTTCCTTCTTTTTTTATCCGTGATAATCTGAAAAAGAAAGGAAGTGAAAATGATGGAGCGAATAAGTAAACTCCAACAAAAACTGAAAGAAAAAAATGGATCATGGGCGTTCATTACATCAACAGCAAACGTTTTTTATTTTAGTGGCTTTTATAGCAATCCACATGAACGACTACTAGCCGTTGTGATCTTCCCCGATGACGAACCGTTTCTCATCTGTCCAGAGATGGATGCGAATCAAGCAAAACAGGCCGGTTGGGCATATACGATCGTCAGCTATGATGATGTGCATCATCCTTGGCATATGTTGCGCGATGAACTAAACAGACGAAACGTACAAACAGAACGAATTGGTATTGAAGCATCTCATATGACGGTAAGTCGTCTTGAGCAGCTACAATCATACTTTTCACATGCATCGTTTTTCGACTTAACTGATACGCTCCATGAACTGCGAATGACGAAAGATGAAAAAGAGTTACAAACGCTTCGTCAAGCAGCTGAATTAGCTGATTTCGGTGTCGATGTCGGCGTTCGTGCCCTAAAAGAAGGGAAAACAGAACTGGATATTATCGCTACCATTGAGTACGAATTAAAAAAACGAGGGGTACGCGCCATGGCGTTTGATACGATGGTGCTTACCGGAACAAATAGCGCACATCCTCATGGTGTTCCAGGAATGAATCGCATCCAACCGGGTGATTTTGTTTTGTTTGATCTCGGTGTCGTACTGGACGGATACTGTTCTGATATTACGCGTACCGTCGTATTTGGAAAGCCAACTGAACAACAAAAGCGAATATACGATGTCGTCTTACAAGCGCAACAGGAAGCTATTCATGCATGTCAAATTGGTGCATCTATCGGAAGCGTTGACAAGGCAGCTCGTTCACGAATTGAACAAGAAGGGTACGGAGCGTATTTTCCGCATCGAATCGGACATGGGCTCGGTATTGATGTTCATGAATATCCGTCGCTGAACGCAACAAATACCATGCCACTTCAAGCGGGAATGGTATTTACGATCGAGCCTGGCATTTACGTTCCTTCCGTCGGTGGCGTACGTATTGAAGATGACATTTATATGACCGACAAAGGACCGCTTCTTTTAACGACATATCCAAAAGAACTACAAATCATATAGGCTGTCATGTTGGCAGCCTATTTTCGATAACGATGAATAACATCAAGCCCTCCTGTCACTTCAATAACTGTTCCAGTAATCATATCGGAAAGATCATCACATAAAAACTCGACAACGCGCGCAATATCTTCCCCTGTCCCTGAACGGCCAATTGGCGTCATGTCGTCTTTCATCTGACGAGCATATGCAATCGTTGCTTCCTTCATTTCCCCGATAATATTTCCCGGACAAACCATATTCGCTGTAATGCCGTATTCTGCTTCTTCAAGTGCAATCGTTTTTGTTAATGAGACAAGCCCCACTTTCGCTGCGCTAAACGCTGATCGATACATCCATCCTGGCGCATGATCTGCCCCTTGAAAACCGTACGTTACAATGCGTCCGAAACGTTGATTCCGCATAATAGGCACAACCCGCTTAAATAAATGAAACATCGCACTTAAATTTCCTTCAACCATTTCATACCACTCATCATCCGTATAATCAGCTAATTTTTTTCGTTCAAATATGTAAGGACCTGCATTATGAATTAAATAATCGATGCGACCGAATGTAGCAAACGCTTCATCTACAAGACGAACTAAATCTTCTTTATTCGTCACATCCCCTTGCACAAAATAAAGGCGATCATGACAATGACGATACGCTTCTTTCAACGCTTCAACAGCTTGTATGTCGCTTCGGTAATGGACAGTGACAGCATAGCCTTTGTCTAAAAAGCGTTCCGTTACTTTTTTGCCAAGTCCTTTCGTTCCTGCTGTTACAATAGCATGTCTCACCATTATCCCTCCATCCATGCTTTGTTATGTTTATCGTACTACAAATAGACGGAGGAAAACACATATTATGCTCGATTACCACGAGAAACAAAAGAGGCATTATCGCCTCTTTTGCTCATCTTTCTGTTCAATAACCCCGCTAATGTATGCGTCCGTAATTTGTTCGGTCACTTCTGCGACCCCATTTTCATCGTAATACAATTGTTCTTTCTGTTCCTTTTCACGCATCGTTTTACCCCTTTCGTCATAAATTTTTCGACAATACGTAGTGTTTGTTTTACAAAAAATGATATACTTGAATTGGAAGGAAAATTTTTTATTGGGGGAGTGTTTATGTACAAGTACAAAAAAATTTTAGTCGCAGTCGACGGCTCAAAAGAAGCAGAATGGGCGTTTAAAAAAGCAATTGAAATTGCTAAACGGAACGATGCTTCACTCGTTCTTTCGCACATTATCGACGTTCGTTCATTTGCGACGATCGAAGCATACGATCGAACAGTGGCAGAGCGAGCGGAAAAATTCGCAAAAGAATTGTTGCAATCATACGAAAAGCAAGCAGTCGATGCGGGCGTCAAAGAAGTCGTCACAGATATTGAGTACGGTTCCCCAAAAGTAAAAATTTCAAAAGAAGTCGCTCCGAAATATGAAGTAGATTTAATTGTTTGTGGCGCAACAGGAATGAGCGCTGTGGAACGATTTTTCATTGGAAGTGTTTCTGAACATATTACAAGATATGCAAAATGCGACGTACTCGTCGTACGCACACCTGAACAAACAGAGGCATAAAAGCGTTTGCTTTTATGCCTCTATCATTTGTTTTGCTTTCTCAATCGCTTTTTTCACTTCCGTAAACCCTGTTCCTCCTGCGCTCGTGCGACGGTTGACAGCTGTGTACGGATTGAGCGCTTCATAAATATCTTCCTCAAATAAAGGGGAAGCTTGTTGATACACATGAAGCGGTAAATCAGCTAAAAAAACACCTCGTTCAATACATGTCAGCACAAGTTTTCCGACAATTTCATGCGCCTCGCGAAACGGCACACCTTTTTTCGCTAAATAATCCGCTAGTTCCGTTGCATTCGAAAAATCTTGTTTCGTTGCTTTTTCCATCACATCTGTGCGAATCGTCATCGTTTCAATCATACCAGCAAAAATTTTTAAGCTACCGATCACCGTTTGTACGGTGTCAAACATTCCTTCTTTATCTTCTTGCATATCTTTATTGTAAGCAAGCGGTAGCCCTTTCATAACGGTCAATAAAGCCATTAAGTTTCCATACACTCGCCCCGTTTTCCCACGAATGAGCTCAGCCATATCTGGGTTTTTCTTTTGTGGCATAATGCTGCTTCCCGTCGCAAACGTATCATCCATTTCGATAAACTGAAACTCCTGGCTCGACCAAAGAATGAGCTCTTCACAAAAACGAGATAAATGCATCATTAAAATAGAACTATTACTTAAAAATTCAATAATAAAATCGCGATCACTTACCGCATCTAAACTATTTTCATATATGCTATCAAAACCGAGAAGTTGTGCTGTTAAATGGCGATCGATCGGAAACGTTGTCCCTGCGAGCGCTCCAGCACCGAGGGGTGATTTGTTAATTCGTTTGAGCGATTCGGTAAAACGTTCGCGATCCCGTTCAAACATCCATACGTACGCCATTAGATGATGGGCAAACGAAATCGGCTGCGCCCGTTGCAAATGCGTATAGCCGGGGACAAGCGTTTCAATATGTTGTTCCGCCTTTTTGACAAGCACGCGCTGCAACTGACGAATGAGTTCAACGATCTCGATCACTCGTTTTCGCAAATATAAATGCATATCTGTCGCCACTTGATCGTTGCGACTTCTCCCTGTATGAAGCTTACCACCAACAGGACCAACTTCATCAATTAACATTTTTTCAATGTTTAAATGAATATCTTCATACGCAACAGAAAAAGAAAGTTCTCCTTGTTTCGCTTTTTCTAATAGCTTCATTAATCCGTTTTTGATCGTTGTGACGTCTTCTTTCGGTAAAATGCCACATTCGCCAAGCATCGTCACATGCGCCATACTTCCTTCGATATCTTCTTCAACGAGCTGTTGATCAAAATGGATCGATGCACCAAAGTCATCGACCCATTGTGCTGCTGTTTTTGTAAATCGTCCCCCCCATAACTTTTTCACACGTTCACCTTCTTTTCTCCATTGACGATGCTATATACTTTTGTAGGCAAGCCAAATAGAGAAATAAATCCGACAGCCGCTTGATGATCGAATTCGTCTTCTGCTGTATACGTCGCCAACTTTTCATCATATAACGAAAACGGAGATTTTCGCCCTTCTACAATCGCATGACCTTTAAACAATTTCACACGTACGACGCCGGTAACACTTTTTTGTGTTTCTTTTAAAAATGCAACAAGCGCATCTTTTAGTGGCGAAAACCAAAGACCGTTATAAATGACTTCCGCAATTTTTTGCTCGATGATCGGCTTGAAATGAGCTACTTCTTTTACAAGCGTTAAGTCTTCTAACTCTTTATGCGCTTTAATTAGCGTCATTGCTCCAGGACATTCGTACACTTCACGCGATTTAATGCCAACGAGCCGGTTTTCAACATGATCGATGCGGCCGACACCGTGTTTTCCTGCTAGTGCATTTAATTGTAAAATGAGTTCTGCAAGCGAATACGCTTTTCCGTTAATTGTTTTCGGTACCCCTTGTTCAAAGCCGATTTCAATGACATCTGGTTCATTCGGTGTATGTTCAAGCGCAGTTGTTAACTCATACGCTTCTTCTGGCGGCGCTGCCCACGGATCTTCCAAAATGCCACATTCGTTACTTCTTCCCCATAAGTTTTGATCAATGGAAAACGGGCTATCTAAATCGATTGGAATCGGAATGTTATGTTGCTTTGCATATTCAATTTCTTCTTCGCGCGACCATTTCCACTCCCGAACAGGCGCAATCACTTTTAAGTTCGGGTTTAATGCTTGAATCGATACTTCAAAACGCACTTGGTCATTCCCTTTTCCTGTGCAGCCGTGCGCAACAGCAACCGCTCCTTCTAATTCAGCAATTTCAACAAGCTTTTTCGAAATTAACGGACGGGACAACGCAGAGATGAGCGGATATTTTCCTTCATATAGCGCATGGGCTTGTAAAGCAATTAACGCATATTCATTCGCGAATTCTTCTTTCGCATCAATCATATATGATTGTACAGCGCCAACTTTCAACGCTTTTTCTTTCACAAATTCTAAATCTTTTCCTTCTCCGACATCTAAACAGCAAGCTACAACATCATATCCTTGTTCTTGTAGCCATTTAATCGCTACCGATGTATCTAACCCCCCAGAATAAGCGAGCACTACTTTTGGTTTTGCCATGATCGTTCCTCCCTAAAGAATAAAAATACTTATAATTTAATATTTATTCATTTTGCATATTAATAATGTAACAGCTATTTTTCTTTTTTTCAATAACTATTTTGATTAAAATAAAAATTAATAAATGAAAAGGATGGGAGAACGAAATGAGTGCACACTTTGTATATGATGAACGCCTTGGCATTCGCTTGCCACATTTAGAGAAAGCATGGGATATGTACACAAAAGAAGAACAAGCAGAAATTTTATTAGAGTGGGAGACGATTCGCGGGAAAATTCCTGATCGAATTATTGAATTAGAACAGCAAATTAATGAAAAGCAAAGACAACTCGGAGAAGAAAACGATTTCGCTCGCTCATGCATGCTCAACTTTGAAATTGCATCTCTCGCTTCAATCATTAACGATTTATGGATTTGGTATCGAATGAATCAAACGGTAACAAACCGCATACATCAATAGGAAAAGCGCAAAGCGCCCGCCTATCGGCGAAGAGCGCACAAGCCCCACCGAGGAGAACTCGAACCAAGCGGTCGCTTGGTTCTGCGTGGGTAACATCAACGAAGTGTCTCAATGTGTCGCCGCCAAAAGAAGGGGCGGAGCGACTCGAGCCGATGGCGCTTGGAGCTAGACAGCTCCCCAAATCTGAAATTTTATACTTTCTTATCTTTTAAAAAAGGTGCCCGTATGGACACCTTTTTTTACGCTATGTTCGCTAATCTCATGACGTCGCGAGCAATCATCACTTCTTCATTCGTTGGGATGACTAATACTTTTACAGGCGAGTGTGGATAGCTAATGAACGCTTCTTTTCCGCGCACTTTATTTAATGCCGGATCCCAGTATACGCCCATAAATTCAAGACCACGCAATACTTTCGCACGCACGACATCGCTATTTTCTCCAATACCTGCTGTGAAAATAATCGCATCGACACCACACATACGCGCTGCGTATGAACCAATATATTTATGAATACGTCCAGCAAATACTTCAAGCGCTAATTCGGCACGTTGATCGCCTTTTGCCGCCGCTTCTTCAATATCGCGCAAATCGCTTGAAAAACCAGTTAAACCAAGCATACCGCTCTTTTTATTTAAAATATCAATCACTTCTTCTGCTGTTTTTCCTGTTTTTTGCATAATGTATGGGATTAACGCTGGATCGATATTACCAGAGCGTGTCCCCATCGCTACACCTGCAAGCGGCGTAAAGCCCATGGACGTATCGATCGATTTTCCGCCTTCTACCGCTGCGATACTTGCGCCATTTCCTAAATGACAAGAAATTAAACGAAGTTGCTCAATTGGACGTCCTAATAGTTCAGCTGCTCGTTGTGTCACATATTTATGTGATGTGCCGTGGAACCCGTATTTACGAATGCCAAACTTTTCATAATACTCGTATGGCAAGCTATATAAAAACGACTGCTCTGGCATCGTTTGATGGAACGCTGTATCGAATACAGCCACAGCTGGTACGTTCGGCAACACTTCACGAAACGCTTTAATGCCAACAACGTTCGCTGGGTTGTGCAATGGGGCTAAATCTGACAAATCTTCAATTTCTTTTAACGTTTCATCTGTAATTAAAACAGAATCGCTAAACTTTTCACCACCATGCACAACGCGATGACCAATTCCTTCAATTTCATCAAACGATTGAATAATGCCAAGCTCAATTAATTTATCAAGCAACATTTTCACAGCAACCGCATGATCTGGAATGGATGTTACTTCTTTTATTTTTTCTCCATTGACCGTAATATTAAAAATCGCATCTTCAAAACCGATTCGCTCAACCACACCTTTTGTTAATACTTCTTCACTCGGCATGTTGAACAATTGAAACTTTAACGAAGAACTTCCCGCGTTGATCGCAATGACTTTTGGCATTTGACTAAACAGCTCCTTTAACATCGTTCACAATTATTGTATGCAAATATGCGAATTTCATCGGTACGTTTCTCATTTTACGGGTCGTTCATCGCTCTTTTCAAGTACGCAAACGTTACGAAAACGTTTTCTTCACATATTTGTTATATTCAGAAGGTTATGAACGATTTTCTTTCAGCCATTGTTCGAGCTTCACGACCATCGCTTGCATCGCCTCTTTATTTGCAAAGCTAGGAAGTTGTGCAAGCAACGCTTGTTTTGGCGCTTTCGCATGCGCGCCTTTCTTTTGCAAAATAAAAATACTTTTCGCTGCTGCTTCATTTTTAAACATCGAAAGCGGAAGCTGCAACAATCCTTGAATAAACGTTTCTTCTTTAATCAACGCATGCAATTTTTTTGATTCATCTGATGTAAAAAGCGTATTTGGGACGAGAAAAAATAAATATCCGCCTTCTTTCGTATAACGAATGCTTTGTTCAATAAATAAATAATGGGCATACGAATGGCCGCTTTCGGCATGTAAACGAAACGATTTTGCATGTTCATCGTCTGGATAATATCCGATCGGCAAATCGCATACGACTACATCGACCGGTTCAATAAACAACGGCTTTAAGCTATCTTGATGAAAAAATTGAATTTCATGTTGTTGTAAATTTGCATTGACATAAGCGAGTTTCAATAGTAAATCGTCCGCATCTGCTCCGTAGCTTTTTACTTTTTTATTTGTGAGTTGATTCAACACAGCCGTCATTAAATTTCCTGTTCCAACGGCAGGATCGAGAAGAGAGAGCGAAAAATATGTTTTTGTAAATTCATCAACTAAATAACCGATAAATACGGATACGGCATCTGGTGTCATTTGATGATGAGGTTGTACATATTGTTTCATTCCTTTTAACATCGCTAATTGTAACGCTTTACGAATATGTTCATTGTTCCAATCATGTAACCGGACGGATGTGTACGCTTTTTTTAACCGCTTTTTTAACAACTCGTTCACTTCTTCTTGCAAAACATCCCCGTGAAATAAGTTTTCACCTGTTTCTGCGACAGCTTCTAAATACGAACATTTTAACTCCTCTTGCAACAATGTCGCCGTTTCATCGATGACTGTAAATAGCTTTTCCAATGTGTTTCACTCCTTTCTGTCCGACATTTTATTTTAGGAAATTTAAACGAAAAAGGCTATCCCTTTTTGAGATAGCCTCAAGCAATTATTGTTGAGCCGCTTGTTTTGCTGCTTCGATTGCCGCTTCGTAGTTCGGATGATCCGTTGCTTCTGGTACGTACTCAACATATGTGACGCGATCGTTACGATCAACGACAAATACAGCACGAGCGAGTAAACGTAACTCTTGGATAAGCACACCGTATGCTTGACCAAACGATACATCGCGATGGTCAGATAACGTAACAACGTTTTCTAATCCGTGCGCTGCGCACCAACGTTTTTGAGCAAATGGCAAATCGACGCTAATCGTCAACACTTTTACTCCTTCAATGTTTCCTGCTTCTTCGTTAAAGCGACGTGTTTGTGCATCACAAACGCCTGTATCAATCGACGGCACAACGCTAATTAAACGAACAAATCCTTTTGTATCATCTAATGTCACCGGCGATAAGTCGTTAGCAAGCACAGTAAAATTCGGAGCTGCATCACCGACTTTTACTTCGTTACCAACTAATGTGACCGGGTTTCCTTTAAATGTAACCTTCGCCATAGTAAGCCTCCTCTTTATATAAGATACAGGCTCATCATAACGTAATTAGATAAAAAATTCAATTATTTCGATTGAGACTAAATATCAAAATCTGATACTTCGTTTTGTTGTTGCTTCGGCTTTTCTTTTTTCTCGAACATTTGTTGAATTTTTTCGATCGCTTGCGGGGCGAGATCTAAAATTTTCTCATATAAATGCGTACTTTCATCTACATGTAGTAGCTTCACACCTGAACTGTTCACAATTAAAAAAGCAATCGGTGTAATCGATACACCCCCACCACTTCCGCCACCAAACGGATGAGCTTCTTTTTGTTGTTCAATTCCATGATTTAACATAAACTCGCTACCGCCGGCCGCAAAGCCGAAACCGACTTTCGATACAGTTAAGATGACGCTTCCATCCGGTGTCTCGACAGGATCACCGATGATCGTATTGACATCGATCATTTGCTTTAAATTTTCCATCGCTGTCGTCATTAACCCTTCAATCGGATGTCCATTCATTTTCATTCCTCCTAGCAACTTTTGCACCTTTTTTCCAATGTTTGACGATCTTCAGTCCTGCTAATATAGCATAACCGATTCGAAATCGAATCATACATGTAAACGATGTACGCGATAATGCGCCTTGAAAAAAAGGGGCAATAAAAATGGAAGGAGCGCTACAAACGTTCATATATTTGCTAATGACTGCTACCATATAATATTTAACTGACCAGCCAATCCCAACGAGCATCGCTGTTTTTGCCGCATCTCCCACACCGATTTGCGTATGCCATTGAAACTGTAAAACGGAAACTTTTTGTAAAAATTTTTTTATAATCGTATGTAAATGAACGATGTCATTTACCCACTGTTTGATTTGTGCTAAACGTTGGCGCGCATCAGCAACGGTAAATGTCGTTTTTTCATCTTTCCCTGTATTTGTTTTTTGCTCTGTCACTAATCCGGCTTCCCTATTTGATATTTCAATGAGCGGAACAGTAAAACGATAACGAAGAAAACGAAGAAGGCGAATATGTATTGTTAATTGATCATCGTCTTGGGTATGTTGAAATTGAATGGTGATTCGCACATATAAAAAAGGAATAATCGCTAAGAAGGTAATAAAGATGATGGTAATCACGAAAATCATCGGTTTTTCACTTCCTTCCCGATGACATTTTCGACAAAATTGAGCAAAATTAAACGAATAAATTCGCTATGAATGGAAAATAAATGATAAAATAAACGTGAGGACATTTTAACGGAGGGAAAACGATGACTGAACGCCGTAATCGCATGTACTTCTTTCATAAACATGATGAAGAAACGACGAAACAAGTTCAACCGCTCATTGAACTCGCCAAACAGTATGAATTTGAAGTCGTGGATAATGCAAAACATGCAAACATTATTGTCAGCGTCGGTGGAGACGGTACGTTTTTGCAAGCGGTAAGAAAAACCGGATTTCGTGACGATTGCTTATATGCTGGCATTTCAACATTAGGCTCATTAAGTATGTATTGTGATTTTCATATTCACGATACAGAAAAAATGATTGAGGCGATGACAACGGAACAAATCGAAGTGCGTAAATATCCAACGATTTATGTGACAGTCAATGATTCTACGTCATTTTATTGTTTAAATGAATGCACGATTCGTTCAAGTATTATTAAAACGTTTGTCATGGACGTATTTATCGACAATTTGCATTTTGAAACATTCCGAGGCGACGGAATGATCATTGCTACACCTACTGGAAGCACAGCTTACAATAAGTCGGTTAATGGGGCAGTCGTAGACCCGATGCTTCCGTGCTTTCAAGTAAGCGAATTAGCATCACTAAACAATAATCGTTATCGCACGCTCGGTTCATCATTTATTTTAAGCGGGAATCGCAAGTTGACATTAAAAGTGGTACAAGACGGAAACGACTATCCAATTATCGGTATGGATAATGAAGCACTAAGCATTCAACATATCGAAAAAATTGATATTGCATTAAGTGGAAAAGTGATTAAAACAGTCAAACTGAAAGATAACTCTTTCTGGGAAAAAGTAAAGCGGACATTTTTGTAAAAAGAGGCATTACGCCTCTTTTTACCATTTTCTTTGATCGATGAGACACCGCTCTCCGTCATTTACACGATCAACGGAAACAAATGTCGGTGTAACACGAATAACGTTTTTTATTTTTTGTTTCGCTTCTTCATTCAGCTCTTTTTCCATGTAAATCGTCAATTGATCATGACCACCTTCATTTGTTACGACCGCTTGAAATAGCGGGCATCCTACCTCAGCCATGACTTGCTTCAACTGTTGTTCATGCACAAACATCCCTTTCACTTTTACGCTTGTTCCAACACGTCCAAGCACACCAACGATACGCTCCCCTTTATACCCATCGACCCAACGTGACACATCTCCCGTGCCAAATCGAACAAGCGGATACGTGCGATCAAATATCGTAACGACAATTTCTCCCTCCTCATCAAGTGGTACTCCGCTAATCGGATCGCACAGTTGGACGATAGCTCGCGAACTAATTTTTAAACCTGGACCTTGACGATCCTCAAATGCAATGCAACCGCAATCAGCCGTCCCATATCCTTCAAAAACATGAATACCCCGTTGTTCAAACTGTTCACGCATGCTTTCTGTTAACTTTTCTGCCGTAAAAAACGCCTTTTTCACCGCTACATGTATTCCTTTTTCATCCGCATACTGCAACAATAAATGTAAAAAGCTTGGTGTTCCAACATACCCAGTCACTTGCAAATCATTCATGAGCTGCACTTGCAATTCGCGATTTCCTGGTCCTGCCGGCACGACGGTTGCACCGATACGACGAAGAGCGCTATCAAACATAAAACCTGCTGGAGACAAATGATATGAAAACGTGTTCTGCACAATATCATCGCTTGTAAATCCAGCCGCTCGAAGCGCTTCTGCAAATCCCCAATCATCCTCTTCTTTTCCTTGCGGATCGTAAATCGGTCCTGGGGACATAAAAATGCGTGCCAATTCATTCGATCGTGTTGTAATCATATTTCCAAATGGTAACTCATGTTTTTGTAAAAGAGGTAATTGTTCTTTTTTCAATACCGGAATGCGACTCAGTTGCTCAATCGTTTCTAATTCATGTGGATTGATGTTTTCAGCGTCTAATCGCTCGCGCAATGCCGTAGACCGCTCATACGCTTCAATCAAAAACGATTTCCATCTTTTCATTACAACCACCGCTTTCTCCGTTTATACGACTTCACTTCTCGATAATTTTTACGCCCTTTTTCGCTCATCCCGAGGTAAAATTCTTTTACATCTTCATTTTCAAGTAATCTCTCGACAGGACCGTCCATTACGATACGACCGTTTTCCATAATGTATCCGTAGTGCGCAATCGATAATGCGATGTTCGCATTTTGTTCGACGACGAGAATTGTCGTTCCTTCTTCTTCATTAATTCGCTTAATAATCGAAAAAATTTCTTTCACAAGCAACGGGGCAATTCCTAACGATGGTTCGTCGAGCAGTAAAATTTTTGGTTTTGCCATCATACCGCGACCGATTGCTAACATTTGCTGTTCTCCACCCGATAAATATCCTGCTTGGCGATGGCGTAACATATGAAGCTTCGGAAAGTAATGATACACTTTTTGTAAATCTGCTTTAATATTGTGGCGATCTTTTCGCGTATGAGCACCGACGATTAAATTTTCTTCTACCGTCAAATGTTCAAACACGCGTCTTCCTTCCATACATTGAAAAATCCCTTTTTTTACAATTTCTTCTGCGTCTTTTCCCTCGATTCGTTCCCCATATAGCTCAATATATCCATCTGTTACTTCGCCATCTTCACTTCTTAATAATCCCGAAATGGCTTTTAACGTCGTTGTTTTCCCTGCCCCATTGCTGCCAAGCAACGCGACAATTTTTCCTTCTGGAATAACCATAGACATACCTTTTAACACGAGAATAACGCGGTTATACATCACTTCCACATTGTTTAACGTAAGCATTCGTCTCCCCCTTTCTGAAAGCGAAAGGGTGCTTCCTATTGAAAACACCCTTTCATTCACTTTAATATCCGAAGTAGTCTGTAAACACCTTAAACTGTCCGTTTTCAACTTTCGCTAAACGAATTTGATTCGTTCCTGCATGATTATCAGCTGTAAACGTAACTGGTGCAGCTAAGCCGCCTAAATCAAGATCTTTTAATTTTTCTAATCCTTGACGAATGCCTTCTCCCGTCGTTGGATCGTCCGCTTGCTTAATTCCTTCTACTAAAATTTTCGCTGTAACCCATCCTTGAATAAATTTTTGATTTTTGTCCTCTAATTTTTCACCCTTGCTTGCTAAATACTCTTTCACTTCAGCCATCCCTGGTAAATCTTCATATGGAAACGCATGTGTCACCACGCCGATAAATCCTTCTGCCGCATCTCCTGCAATCGGGAGCAATCCTTCACCAGTTGTCCAGTTTAAACCAATAAATTGCGTGTCAATGCCTAATTTTTTTGCATCTTTTAAAATCGTTGCTGTCGCACCCCATGTTTGCTGAATAATCGCATAATCCGGTGCTTTTTTCTTCATGTTCAATAGTTGAGATGTCGCATCAAGCGCTTTTAAGTCAACAATTTGTTCATCCACAATCTCTACACCAATTTCTTTCGCAAAGTCTTTTGCGTCTTGAATTGGTGATTTTCCAAATGCCGTGTCATTGTAAATAAGCGCAACTTTTGGCGTGCCACCTGCATGATTTTCTTTAATCCAACGAAGCACGGAGCGTGCCTGATCAGAATACGACGCCGCTGTCAAAAAGTTGTATGGGCTTTCTTTTATGTTTTTTAAATTTTCTGAATAAGAAGCTGAGAAAAATGGTATTTTATCTGCTGCAACTTGTTGTCGCAACGCTTCCGTATCGGCTGTTCCCCATCCTAAAATCGCCGACACTTTATCGCTCGCTTTATATTTTTGATACAGCTTTTGCGCTTCAGGAATTTTATAAGCGTAATCTTGTCCGACAAGCTCAATTTTATAGCCGTTTACCCCACCTTTTGAATTAATGTATTCAATATACGCTTTTTCTCCTTCAGCATACGGTGTACCAACATCTCCCGTTGCGCCTGTAATATCAAACAATGCACCAATTTTAATCGTTCCTTGCTCTTTTCCTCCTTCTTTTTCTGGTTCTGTCGCTGTTTTGTCACCTCCTGAACACCCGAATAACATGCTTGCCCCAAGGAGCAACGTAGCGAGTAGTGCACCTTTTTTCTTCATTCATTCATCCCCCTTATGTTTTTTGTTTGTATATAAAGCGGATATGCCGCTTTATACTACTTCGTATAAGAAAATGGCCAAAGGCGGAAATAATTTTTTATATTTGACCAAATTTTATTTAATCCATCTGGCTCATACACGAGAAATAAAATGATGACAACACCGAAGACGACTTCCTTCATTCCAACAAGTACTCCCTCTAGTCCAGGAAACGTGCCGCTCAATACATCGACAACGCTTCGTAATACAACAGGCATGAGCGTAATGAATACAGCCCCATATAATGAACCGAACACGCTTCCTAAACCACCGACTAAAATCATGGCCAAATATTCGATTGAAACAGAAATGCTGTAAAGCTCAGGGCTGACAATCATCGTGTAATGACCGAGAAGCGCGCCGGCAATACCGACGAAAAACGAGCTAACGAAAAAGGCAAGCACTTTATATTTAAACAAATCAATACCCATCACTTCTGCAGCAATGTCGCGGTCGCGAATCGCAATGAACGCTCGCCCAACACGCGTGCGAAATAAGTTGAGTGAGAAGACGATTGTGATCAGTAAAACGACAAACATTAAATAGTAATAGCTCGTTTCGCTCATAAACGTAAACGAACCGATTTGGGGACGATTCAATACAAGCCCAGCAGTTCCCCCCGTTAACGAATCCCACCTTGAAATGACAAACAAAATGATGACTTGCGCCGCCAACGTGGCAATAGCTAAATATAACCCTTTTAAACGCAAAGACGGGATCCCAAACAGAGCACCGACAAGCGCAGTAGTTAACCCAGCAAGCGGAAAAGCAACCCAAAAGCTAAGCCCTAATTTCGTTGTTAAAATCGCTGATGTATAACCTCCTACCCCTAAAAATGCGCCAACCCCGATCGAAATTTGACCAGTAAACCCTGTCAAAATATTTAATCCGATCGCACCAATGGCTGCAATCCCACATAATGTCGCCAAACCGACTATATAGTCTGTCGCGACCATAGGAAAAAGAGCAAATAGCGCTACAATCATAAAAATGCGCCAACGCACGCGAGCAATTTTCCAAATGGCCATATCTTGCTTATAATCAACATGAAATTCACCACATTGCATCACAAACGGATTTCGCACCATTTCTCACACCCTTTCGATTTCTTTCTTTCCAAATAGCCCATACGGTTTAACCATTAGAATGATGACTAAAATGACAAACGGGATCACTTCTTTCAATCCCCCACCGACAAGCGGGTCTAAATATCCTCCTGTCATACTTTCAATAATCCCGATTAAAATACCGCCAATGATCGCCCCGGGGATGCTGTCAAGCCCACCTAAAATAGCGACAGGTAACACTTTTAATCCGATTAGTGAAAGCGAAGAGTTAACTCCGTTAATATTTCCTAATAGCACCCCGCCAACAGCTGATACGATGGCTGCAATCGCCCAAGCAATCGCAAAAATTGTTTTGACGCTAATCCCCATAGACAAAGCGGCTTGTTGATCGTCTGCTGTCGCTCGCATGGCAATTCCAAACCGCGAATATTTGAAAAACAACGTAAAAATCATGAGCCAAATCATAACAATGACAAACGACCATGCGTATACAGGTGCGATAATGACTTCTCCGAACTGCAACGGTTTTTCTGAAAAAACAGGTGGATATACGCGCGTTTCGTGCCCCCAAATAATATGGACAATCCCTGCAAGTACGCTCGATAATCCGATCGTTGCCATAATCATAGAAATGACTGGCTTTCCAATGAAAGGACGCAACACAACTTTTTCTACGCTCCAGCCAAGCAACGCACTAAACGCTAAAGCGAGCAACAAGGCAGCAATGAACGGAACGTTATAGCTAGCCACAAGCGTCAAACAAACGTACGTCCCGATGAGCAAAAATTCACCTTGTGCAAAATTAATAGCGTCACTCGATTTGTAAATGAGCACAAACCCTAGCGCAACGAGCGCATATACGCTTCCAACGACGATACCAGTGACAAGCATTTGCAAGAAAAAAGCCATTTACGCTGCTCCCTCCCCTTCATCAATCGAGACGACTTTTAACGTCGTTTTAATGACTTGTTCTTTGCCATCACGATATTTAATTGTTCCTTCTACATCAATGTGATCCGTTTCTGAGTACATCCCTTCAATAAGTGAGGCATATTTTTTAGCAATAAATTGCCTGCGCACTTTTTTCGTTCTCGTTAATTCTTCATCGTCCGCATCAAGCTCTTTATAAAGCAAAACAAACTTTTTCACACGCGCCTTCTCTGGTAACGATTGATTAATTTCGTTCACTTGTTCTTGAATGAGTTGAATAACTTCTTGTTTCGCGGACAAATCAGAATATGTCGTATACACAAGCTGATTTTTCTCTGCCCATCGCCCGACATTAGCCATATCGATGTTAATGATCGCCACAACGTACGGACGATCGCGCCCAATGGCAACCGCTTCTTGAATGTATGGGCTAAATTTCAGTTTATTTTCAATAAACTGTGGGGAAAACATCTCACCTGTTTGTAAGCGAATGACATCTTTTAAACGATCAATAACATACAAATGGCCTGATTCATCTATATACCCTGCATCGCCTGTATGAAGCCAGCCGTCTTCGATCGTCTCTTTCGTCGCCTTTTCGTTTTTGTAATAGCCACAACATACGCTCGGGCTTTTTAATAAAATTTCGCCTTGCTCAGAAATTTTCACTTCTGTTTCTGGGATTGGTATGCCAACGCTATCTACTTTAATGTCCCCGTCGCGATGAACGATCGCAATTCCTGATACTTCTGTTTGACCGTAAATGCTTTTTACGTTCACCCCAATGCTATGGAAAAAGCGAAACACATCTGGACCTAACGGAGCACCGCCTGTATATGCTCGCTTTAAACGCAACAACCCAAAATGGTCACGAATAGCGCTAAAAACGAAATAATCAGCAAGTTTATACAAGCATTTTGTCCAAAAGGAAACATCGCTTTTCGTAAAATGAGCTTCTGCTACTTTTTCACCAATCGGCTTACACCATTCATACATTTTTCGTTTAAACAAACTTGCGTCTTGAATGCGCACTTGAAATTTTGAAACGATGTCTTCATAAATGCGCGGTGGTGAAAACATAACGTGTGGTCCGATCTCTCGTAAATTTTCAAACACCGTTGAAGGTTCTTCTGGAAAGTTCACAACAATGTTGCAGTGGAATGCCATTGAAATGGTCATCATTTGTTCGCCTATCCAAGCGAGCGGTAAAAATGAAAGGTATTCGTCTTGTTCGTCAAGTGGATCGATTTTTGCGAGGTTTTTTGCCATTTCGAATAAGTTGCGATAAGAAAGTTCCGTCCCTTTCGGATTGCCCGTCGTTCCAGATGTGTATGATAAAATGGCGATATCATCATAACATCCTTTTTGCACTTCATCATCAAAATATGTCGGGTGCATTTGTTCAAATTGGCGACCGAGCGTTTGTACATCTTGAAAATACAATAATTTATCGTGCTTATAGTTTCGCATACCGCGCGAATCGTAGTAAATGATATGTTTCACTTTCGAAAGCTCTTGTTCCACTTCTAACACTTTATCAACTTGCTCTTGATCCTCAACAATGACAAACGTCGCATCGCAATTGTCGATAATATACGCTAATTCGTTTGGTAACGACTCTTGATAAATGCCAACGGAAACGCCTCCTAAACTTTGAGCTGCGAGTTGGCTAAATACCCACTCAGGTCGATTATCGCCGATAATAGCTAATTTATCGCCGCGTCGAAACCCGAGCGAAGCAAGCCCTAATGCAAGCGCTTTCACTTGTTCGTAGTAGTCTCTATATGTGTATTCGTTCCAAATGCCGTAATCTTTTTCGCGCAGAGCGACTTGCGTTGGTTTTTGTCGCGCACGAGCGGCTAATAGCTGTGGAAACGTCATTTGTTCCATAAAACTCCCCCTTTATCCCGCATGTTCTTCTCCTAAATATGCTTCTATGACGCGCGAATTTGTTTGCACTTCTTTTGGCGTTCCGTACGCGATCAATTTTCCGAAATCTAACACAGCGATATGATTAGATAAATCCATCACAACGCCCATATCGTGTTCAATTAAAATAATTGTCGTCTTTTTTTCTTCGTGAATATCGATAATATAACGCGCCATGTCTTCTTTTTCTTCGTTGTTCATGCCAGCCATTGGCTCATCAAGCAATAGTAAATCAGGCTCCATGGCTAATGCGCGACCGACTTCTACCCGTTTTTGTAGACCGTAAGATAGCGTACCAACAGGCACATTGCGCACATGTTCGAGCTCTAAAAAATCGATTACTTCTTCGACTTTATAACGATGCTCTACTTCTTCTTTTTGCGCTTTCCCCCAGTACAATCCACCTGCAAGCACTCCTGTTTTCATGCGCACATGCCTACCGAGCATAAGATTATCCAATACAGATAAATGCGGAAATAACTCGATATTTTGGAAAGCCCGTGCAATGCCTAAGGCTGCTCGTTTATGCGGCTTCACATGTGTAATGCGCTCATCTTTGAAAAAGATATCGCCCTCTGTCGGTTTATACAGCCCGCTAATACAGTTCAACATACTCGTTTTTCCTGCTCCGTTTGGACCGATCAATGAAAAAATTTCCCCTTCTTTCACTTCAAAGGAAACCGAATCAAGTGCCAATACACCGCCGAAGCGAATCGACACGTTTTGCACTTTCAATATACCCACTTCATTCCCCCCTTTTTCTTCATTTCTCTCTCTTCCGATAACACTTTATGGACGTTTTTATATCTTTATGACTTTACACAACGAAAAAACAAAAATGTAAGCGTTATCAAAAGAGTTCACAAAAACATTTCTTAATTTTAAGAAAATTCTAAAAAGAATAGTACACAATTTTTTTTAGTCCGTCAAGCTTTTTTCCGCTCCGAATAAATCGGAGCGGAATATGTTATTTTTGCATCGCTTTCATTTCACGTTCGCGCAATTCAACACGACGAATTTTTCCCGAAGTCGTTTTTGGTAGATCGTCGACAAACTCGATTTTGCGCGGATATTTATACGGTGCTGTGAGTTGCTTTACATGCTCTTGAAGTTGTGGAATTAAATTCGGATCATTTTTATCTACCCCTTCACGCAATACAATAAACGCTTTAACAACGTGTCCCCGAATTTCATCTGGACTAGCGACAACAGCACATTCTTTCACAAATGGATGTTTCACTAGCGCATCTTCTACTTCAAACGGTCCAATCGTATAGCCGGAGCTAATAATAATATCATCGCCACGACCTTCGAACCAAAAATAACCATCTTCATCTTTTTTCGCTTTATCACCAGTAATATAATATTCCCCACGGAACTGCATCGCTGTTCGCTCCGGATCCTTATAATAGCATTTAAACAAAGCCGGTGTGTCAACATGAACAGCAATATCGCCAACTTCCCCAACGGCACAAGGCTCGCCAAACTCATTAATAATTTCGACACGATTTCCTGGCGTTGGCTTCCCCATCGATCCCGGTTTTATTTTCATTCCTTTCATAACCCCGACAAGCAATGTATTTTCTGTCTGTCCATATCCATCGCGAACTTGAACACTAAAATAGCGCTCAAACGTATCGATCACTTCACGATTCAACGGTTCGCCAGCGGATACAGCGCTATGCAAATGCGGTAATTTATATTGGGAAATTGTCGGAACTTTAGCCATGAGACGATATTCCGTCGGTGTACAACAAAGGACGTTGATATGATATTTTTCTAACAGCTGCAAATATTTTTCTGGCTCAAACCGACCGTAGTACACAAACCCTGTCGCTCCAGAGCCAAGAGTCGATAGAAATGGACTCCACACCCACTTCTGCCATCCAGGGCTTGCTGTTGCCCAAACGAGGTCCCCTTCTTCAATGCAAAGCCAATTTTTTGCTGCTGTTCGTAAATGGGCATATGCCCAAGCGTGCGTGTGCACTACACCTTTTGGATTTCCTGTCGTTCCCGATGTATACGATAAAAACGCCATATCTTCTCGCGACGTTTCTACAGCCATGAATGTATCGCTTTGCTTTGCCATTTCGTCATGCAAATCGAGCCAGCGCTCAGTCGAACCGCCGACAGAAAAAGAAACGATATTTTCCATACCTTCAATCGAAGAAAATTGTTCAATATATGGAAAATACGCAACAACTCCTTTTACTTCCCCATGAGAAATGCGATATTGTAAATCTTTTGTGCGCAACATTTCAGAGCTCGGAATAACGACAAGTCCTGCTTTCAATGCTCCAATATATACTGCATATGCCTCTAACAAACGCGGAAGCATAACGAGTACTTTATCGCCTTTTTGTAACCCGTGTCTAACGAAAGCGTTTGCAATTTTGTTCGCCTGTTTCATCAATTCAACATATGTAAGCTCTTTTGTTTCTCCTGCTTCACTTTCCCATTTTAAAGCAATTCGGTTTGGATCATCTGCATACTTTTCAAATTCACTTGTCAAATTATACTTTTCTGGTGCGATTAAATTCATTTCCCTCTCCCCCTTAACCATATGATACAAGAAAATTATACAAAAAAACCGAATGATTTTGTATAACTTTTCTAAAAATTTTTAAAAGATAAAAAACTCGGTAGGACGCGCTACCGAGTTTTGTTTATTATTTATTTTGACTACTTAGTTGTTGTTCTGCCATTTTCACGAGACGTTTTGTAATCTCGCCACCAACAGAACCGTTTGCTCGTGCAGTTGTATCTGGACCTAACTGCACACCAAATTCTTGAGCGATCTCGTATTTCATTTGATCAATCGCTTGTTGCACACCAGGGACGAGCAATCGATTTCGATTTGCCATTCGTTTTCACCCCCTCGCATCTATATGTTGTGCAAAACGAATGGACTTCATACGTCATCTAAAAGAGCTCATCCAATGGTTGATCTGGTTTCAACGTAATCGTTTCGACGCGAGCGACCGTCTCCGCAATCATTTCGTCTAAAGGTAAAAACTGTTCATATTGAATGATTTTCTCTTTTTTCGGTTTCGTTTTCGGTGCTTTTGGAGTAAAAATTGTACAACAATCTTCATATGGACGAATGGAAATATGATGTGTTCCAATTCGTTCAGCAATTGCAATAATCTCCGTTTTATCCATTGAAATAAGTGGTCGAAGAATTGGTGTCGTTGTTACATCGTTCACAACAACCATGCTTTCAAGTGTTTGGCTAGCTACTTGTCCTAAACTTTCTCCCGTCACGATCGCTAGTCCATTTTCCTTTTTGCGAATTTCATCTGTAATGCGCAACATCGCACGACGAGTGGAAATGAGGGAACAGTTTTCTGGCACCTGCTTATAAATGGCTTGTTGCAACTCCGTAAACGGCACAATATGAAGGCGAATCGTTCCGCCAAATTCGGTCAAACGTTGAGCTAAGTCAATGACTTTTTGCTTTGCTCGTTCACTTGTAAACGGCGGGCTAAAAAAGTGAACCGCTTCAATTTGCAAACCGCGCTTCATTGCCAAATATCCCGCTACAGGGCTATCAATTCCACCAGAAAGCATGAGCATCGCTTTCCCACTTGTTCCAACAGGCAAACCGCCCGCTCCCGGCACGTCGTACGCTGTAATATACGTTCCTTCTTTTCGAACTTCGACACGAACATCAATGTCGGGATGATGGACATCGACCGTTAAACCTGTTGTATTTTTTAACACATAACTCCCAAGCTCATAGTTTAATTCATTTGTTGTGACCGGGAATTGTTTATCCGCTCTTCTTGCGGATATTTTAAACGTTTTCCCTTCATACGGAAGTTGTTTAACAAAAAAAAGTGTCGCTTCTTTTATTTTTTCCAAATCGCTCTCCGTTTTTAACGCTAAACTTAACGATTGAATCCCGAACACTTCTTGCAATTTTTCAATGACGGGTTGCGGTGGTGTATGATGTAAACGAACGTACATCCGATCGCGCAACGCTTCAATTTGAATGTTTGGAAAATGTTTTAATTTTTTCGCTATGTTTCGTTTTAAGCATCGTACAAATTGCAAACGGTTTTTTCCCTTTGTCGACATTTCACCGTAACGAATTACAATATGATCGTACGTCATTTCGTTCCCCTCGCTACTATTTTTAATCGTTCGTATGCTCGTTCAATAGCTTCAACTATTATTGGAATGTGCTCCATTTGTTGTTCATATGATAAGCTTATGCGAATCGAGCGCTCCGCTCGCATTTTTTCAACTCCCATAGCTAACAATGTTTTGCTTGGCGCTTTTTTCCGAGATGAACAAGCTGATGTTGTTGATACATATACATGTTGTTTTTCTAATTCATGCACAAACGCCTCTGATTTGACTCCTTCTAAAGAAAAATGGATAATATGCGGAGCCGATTGTTCAAACGGGGTATGAACAACAATGCCTTCAATCGCTTGTAAACGTTCGATAAGCGCTCGCTTCATTTGTTCGAGGCGAGCAGAGGATTCGTGATATTTTTCAACAGACAATCGCAACGCTTTCGCCATCGCTACAATGGCAGCGACATTTTCTGTTCCAGAACGCAACTGCATTTCCTGAGCCCCGCCAGATAAAAGCGGAGAAAGGCGTACACCTTCGCGCACATATAATACGCCTGCTCCTTTTAAACCGTGAAATTTATGAGCGGAAATCGTATATAAATCAACATTTGCGCGCTTTAAATGAAGCGGCACCTTCGCCGCACCTTGTACTCCATCAACGTGAAAAAGCACTTTCGGATATTTTTTTAACAACATACCAATTTGTTCAATTGGCTGAATGGAACCTACTTCATTATTGACATGCATCACAGAAACGAGAATCGTATCGTCACGCAACGCTTGTTCAATATGTGTTGGAGAAACGATGCCACGCTCATCGACGGGCACATATGTTACTTGAAAGCCAAGTTGTTCAAGCTGCTTACACGCTTCGGTAACGGACGGATGTTCAATCGCTGTTGTAATAATATGACGCCCGCGCTGCTGGTGTTGCCAAGCAACCCCTTTAATTGCTAAATTGTTTCCTTCCGTCCCACCTGATGTAAAAATGACTTCGGTCGGTTTCACCTCGAGCAGACGTGCGATTTGTTCTCTTGCTTGTGTAAGCAATCGCTCTGCCTGCATGCCTAATCCATGTAGCGACGACGGATTACCGAAATAATCATTCGCTACTTTCATAAAAGATTGCAACACTTCTGGAAACGGTTTCGTTGTGGCGCTATTATCTAAATACATCATCGCCCTTGCCTCCATATACGTTCATATACAAACAGCCTTCTTATATTATCACATCTTTATTCAAAAAAGAAATGATCAAAGAATATTTTAAAGATTGAAACTTTTGATAAAAACGACAAAATTTTTATTTTATATGGTAGTATATAGGCTGGTACGGAGACAACAAAGGAGGATCAACATGTCGAAAAAAGATTTAATCGCTGTCGGTTTCATGTTATTTGCTTTATTTTTCGGCGCTGGCAACATGATTTTTCCTCCTGCTCTCGGACAAGCAGCAGGAGAAAACGTATGGATTGCTATTGCTGGCTTTTTAATGACCGGCGTCGGATTACCCGTTTTAGCCGTAAGCGCCATCGCAAAAACAGGAAGTGATTTACAACAATTAGCTAGTCGAGTACATCCTGTATTTGGTGTTATCTTCACAACGATTATGTATTTAGCGATCGGCCCATTTTTCGGTATTCCACGTACAGGGACTGTCTCGTTTGAAATTGGGGTGACACCATTTTTACCTGAAACAGCCGATCGTTCTATCATGTTAGCCGCGTATACAGTCATTTATTTCATTGTATCGCTTTGGTTGGCGTTAAATCCATCGAAATTAGTTGATCGCATCGGTAAGTTATTAACACCGCTTTTACTTATCGGCCTCACTTTGTTTTTTATCAAAAGTGTATGGACACCTATGGGCGAGATCCAAAAACCAACCGATGCATATGCACATGCTCCGTTATTTAAAGGGTTTATTGACGGGTATTTGACGATGGATGCCATTGCTGCGCTCGTTTTTGGTATTATTGTCATTCAAGCTATTCAACAAAAAGGAATAACAAACAAAAAACAACTGACAAAACTTTGCATTCAAGCTGGGCTCATTGCTGCCTCTGGACTAACGCTCGTTTATTTATCGCTCGCTTTCATCGGCTCATCAAGCGTGCAGGCGATTGGTTATCGCGATAACGGCGGAGAAATTATTAGCCAAGCAGCCACTTACTTATTTGGGCAAGCCGGGACAGTCATCTTATCGATTATTATTATGCTTGCGTGCTTAACGACATCCGTCGGTTTATTATCATCGTGCGCAAGCTATTTTTCGAAAATTTCGCCAAAGCTCTCTTATCGAATGCTCGTCATCGTGATGAGCGTCTTTAGCGCGTTCATCGCAAATGTCGGTTTAACAAAACTTATTTCGTTATCCATTCCTGTGCTTATTATCATTTATCCGTTAGCCATTACTCTTGTCGCTTTATCGTTTTTACATGACTATTTTGGCGGGAAACAAACGGTTTACATCGGAGCGATTGCTGGTACATTTCTTGTTAGCGTCGTTGATGGGCTAAAAACAGCGGGATTTAATGTATCAGCCATTTTACACGTATACGAAAAAACATTGCCTTTGTTTGAACAAGGAATTGGTTGGCTCACACCGGCGCTCGTCGGTGGCTTGATCGGTTTATTGCTAAACAAAACAAATCATGTCACACGTACCGAAAGAAAAGCAAGTTAAAAACGAGTGAAGGGATTCCCTTTCACTCGTTTTCTTTTAACCACTCACGAATACGTTCAAACGCTCCTTCCTCCACTTGCTCTACCGTAGCAATCGCCTTTTGTAAGGCTAATTCGTATTCGTATCGTCGGAACAACTGCTCCGCTTCCTCTAATCCTTCTTTCACCGTTTGGAAACGACGACGGTAACGGTTTCCATATTGAATGACTTGTTCAGCCAATCGAGCTTGTTCAATCATTTCTTTTGTTTGGTCACATACATGTTGCACAAACAAGATCGCCTCATCTAGCGCTTGATGAACGGCCTCCATATTTAACGGCTTTCCGTCTAATGTAAGCGACACACGCGTTAAGCTTTCACGCGCCTCGCTCACTTGCAACATATAAGATTCCGGTAACCCAGGAAGTTTGCTTTTTTTCACGAGCCGAATTGCTTCAGACAATTGTTTTTTCATTTCTGCTAATTTCTCACGCGCTGCTAATTCATCTTTCCTTAGCGCATATAAGTGCTCTCGAAACTGGGCGTGCTTTTCTTTCACCGCAGCGATTTGCGCTAAAATTTCTTCCAACTCTTCACGAATAAGCGAGTAAGCTAAACGTTCCTCGATCATTTTCGTTTGAATTAACATAAATCGTTTCATCAATTGTTGCACTTGCTTTTCAATGTGTCGATATTTGTCAAGATCACTTTGTGATAAATGATAGCTTTGCTGAACAAACAACGTTTCATCGCGCGTTTCTTTCGTTTCTTCTTCTAACTCGTAAAGCGTTTGCTCAATTTTTTCCGTTTCATCATGAACGAAGCGTTCCGCATACACTTCTTTCTCTAACAAATCGTACAACGTGTCAACATCTTCTTGCACTTCCCGAAGAAGCTTTTCTGCTTCATCGACAGCAAGCGTTTCTAACAGCGCAAGCACTTCTGACACTTTTCCGCGGATCGTCTCCACTTCTTTGTCAACTGGAAGATGGTCAAGCACATACCCTTTCTCTAACAGTTCACGATACCCTTCGACAATATTGTCAAGTTGTGCTGGAATTTCAACTTGCGCATCGCTAAGTAGAAGCGGAATTTGTTCAATAAAACGATTCAACTCATTTAATTCATTTTGAATGAGCAACACTACTTCACGGGCAGCTAAATAATTTCCTTCCGCCGTTAGCTGTTCAAATGTTTGAAATTGTTGTTGAAGAGTATTTAATCGCGATTCAAGCGCAGTTTCCGTGCGCCCGAATGTATGACGTTGAGTAAGCATCGCTTTTTTTACTTGGCGATACTTTTCCTTTAACTGTTCAATTTCTTCACGATTTTTCTCTTCACTTCCAACTAATTCTTGTAACTCTAATAAAATGCGTTGAATGCTCCCTTCAATTTCTTGAAGCTGCTGTTTTGTTTGCTGTAACGCATCTTTCGCTTTCATAAACCGATATTTGACCACTGCTTCCTCAATATCAAACAACTTCTCTTCTATGTTTGGCAGTTGAACAGCGACAATGTCATCCCATTCGTTCCGCCATTTTTCAAACAGCTGCTCTGTTTCCCCCATCATATTTAATGCCTTAATTTTCGCCATTTCTTCTGGTACGGGGCGATTCATTAAAGAAATTTTCCATTGTTCTAATTGATCGATTTGTTTATATAAACGTTTTCGGTACACGTATGTATATGTAAGTCCTCCAATAAAGAGGAGCGCACTAATCGCTACAAATTCCATAATGGGCCTCCTTGTTGTCAAGCTTTCTTTTTTATGGAGAAGGCATTTTCTTTTCAATGATTTTATGATACCATGTTAGCAACATTTTTTGAGCAAAAATTTTAATTTTTTTCCTAAAAAAAACGTGATTTTGTCGAATTTTGCGCCAAAAGAGGTGAAAAACGTGCGTGACGGGCATATTCATACACCGTTTTGTCCTCACGGAAGTGACGATGCGCTGCATGAATATATCGAAAAAGCCATTTCGCTTGGTTATACAGATATTTCATTTACCGAACACGCACCGCTTCCGAAAGGATTTATCGATCCAACCCCTTATCAAGATAGCGCGATGAAAGAAGAACAACTAGCGTCGTACGTATCAATTTTACAATCATTTAAAAAACAGTACGAAAGGCATATTCGTATTCATGTCGGATTAGAAGTTGATTTCATTGTCGGATATGAACACGAAACGAAAACATTTCTAAATGAAATCGGCCCACAATTAGACGATAGCATTTTATCCGTTCATTTTTTGCACATTGACAATCAGTACATGTGTATCGATTATAGCGAATACATGTTTGGGGACATCGTTGCATCGTTTGGTTCAGTTGAACGAGTGTATGATGCGTATTATAACACCGTTCTCGCTTCTGTTGTTGCCGATTTAGGACCATACAAACCAAAACGTATCGGACATATCACGCTCGTTCGTAAGTTTCATCGAGCATACCCGTGTGAATATGATGAGAACAAAATCATCACACGTATTCTAGATGAAATGAAAAATCGTCAACTAGAACTTGACTACAACGGTGCCGGCACAACGAAACCGCTCTGCTTAGAGCCGTATCCGCCTCATTGGGTCGTAAAAGAAGCGTTAAAACGCGGCATTCCGCTCGTGTACGGTTCAGATGCTCACTCGGTTGCTGGCCTTCACCAAGGAATTGAACATATGTTGATATAAAGGAGTGGAATACATGTTTCATGCACAAACATACACAGGGACAAGAGAAGAAAATTATACACTTGTCATCGACCAATTGAAAGCGTTAATTTCAGATGAAAAAAATGTTGTAGCGAACTTAGCCAATGCTTCTGCTTTATTGAACTACTTTTTACACGATATTAACTGGGTCGGTTTTTATATGACGGAAGGAAATGAACTTGTTCTCGGACCGTTTCAAGGATTGCCCGCATGCGTGCGCATTCCATTTGGCAAAGGCGTATGCGGAACAGCAGCGGCCGAAAAACGAACCGTGCGTGTGGCGGACGTTCATACGTTTCCAGGTCACATCGCATGTGATGCTGCATCTCAATCTGAAATTGTCGTTCCGATGATAAAAAGCGGCCGTGTCATTGGTGTGCTTGATATTGACAGCCCAATCAAAAATCGTTTCGATGAGGTAGACGAACAGTATTTACAACGTTTTGTTGAAACGCTTATTCAATATGTTAACATATAAGAAAGAGGCCGAAATATTTGGCCTCTTTTTAATATTCTTGAACAACGACGCGGTTTTTTCCTGTCCGTTTCGCTGTATATAACGCTTCATCGGCACGATTAAATAGCTCTTTCACAGAGTCCGCACGATTTTTCTTCCAGTACGATACCCCACAAGAAATCGTCACCGGTGGGTTTGTTAACTCACGAACTTTTTGTACTAAGCGGTTCGCAATCGATAAACCTGCATTAATGGACACTTTCGGTAAATAAATGGCGAGTTCTTCTCCTCCCCATCGAGCTCCGATGTCATTTTGGCGAATGTTTGCTTTAATAATATTTGCTACTTGAATAATAATTTCATCCCCTACTTGATGCCCATACGTATCGTTTATTTTTTTGAAATTATCAATATCTATTAAAATAAATGTACCTAATCCATCCTCTTCCATCGAACGTTGAATACGTTCATCTAAATAATGACGTGCATATAAATTTGTTAGCCGATCTGTAATGACCATTCGTTCAAGCTCTTCACGCAATGCTGCGTTTGTAAACGCCAACGTGGAATGATGAATAAGTGACTGTAACAATTTAAACATATCAAAAGAAAAATGGTACGCCTCTTGATGTAGCACGATCGCTACACCTTTCATCATTCCGCGCATCATCGGTACGGCCATAAGCGAACGAAAACGTTTCGCATGATCGTTATGAATTTTTACATCACCTAAAAATAAATTATCCCGCGGATGTTGAATGCGATGGAAAACGAAATCTACATATGCCTTTGCTTCGCGTGATTGGAAAAATGCCGTACTTCCAGGAAGTACTTTACGCTCTTTTTCTTGCAAAATAATAAAACCGACTTCTTCCGCATCAAATGACGTTTTAATTTTTTCAATCATAAACTGCAAGGCGTCTTGGAAGCGTAAGTTCGTATTTAAGTGGTGAATCGTCTCGTTAATGAGTTGTAAATCAGCAATTAATCGTTTTGATTGTTCGTATAATTTTGCATTCTCTAATGCGCTGCCAGCCGTATTTGCTAATAAGGAAATAAAGCGCATTTCTCGTTCTGGCAGCTCCATAATTGTCGGAGCAATCATTTCGATTACCCCGTAAATGCCTTGGGCTCCTTTAATCGGAGCATAAATTACAGACTTTTTATGAACGAGCGAATCGTGAAGCTGAATTTGTCCAGTAACATACGCCTGCATTGCCCCCATGTGCTCATCTTCATTTTCAAATGTAAGTAATTTAATCGGCAAATCTCGGTCTGTTGTGCTGTCATAAGATAAAAACAAATGAAACGTAAACGTCGGATACACTTCTTTTAACGTTTTTACAATTTCTTCAAGTACATCCCCAATATTCATAGATGCATGAATTTTTGTTGCCGCTCGATGCAATTGTTCATATCTTTTTTCCTCACTTAATACTTCAGACACTTTGCGAATGCGAGCAAACACTTTTAAAAAGTCTTGTCTCATTTGTTTAATTAACGACCTCGGTATCATATCTCGCACATGAAGCTGAAAACGAATAAGACCGAGTGAATCTTCTGAAAAATGTATCCCAAACTGAACGGTTTTGATTTCGCTTTCATCATCGATGACGACAACATCATCAAACTGTCGTTTTAGCTGATCATCAAATGGAATCATATATTTTTCTCGTTGCTGTTCAATGATGTGATTTGTCGTTACTTCAGGTTCAAAAGCGTGTTTAAACGGGTTAAGCACGTAAAACGTGACATCTAATAAGTGAAACTCTTTTTGCAATAAGGTGATCAGCGCTTGGATAATGCGAGGTAAATTCGTAAAATCTTCTTCTGTTAAAAACCAGTCGAAAAACTTTTGTTTAAATATGGCGTATTGATCGCGTTCTTGAATGTTCATTTTTTTCACTCACCCGCACATACTTCCTCTCTATTATATGTATGAACCATATAAATAAAAAAATGAGAGTTTATGTCATATTTCTAAAACTGAGGACCTACCGATTATATCATACCATACTCCTTATTATAAAGACTATACAAAAATTGTTGACTTAGACACGAAAAAAAACTATAATAGCCTTTGTGTAAAATATTGCAGCCTTTGTGCTCACATTTGTATGTCCATTTTGTTCCCCATAGAGAGCGTCATTCTCTAATTGGAGGTTGTATCGTGTAACTCTCAGCTGCTAGGGCGAGGATACATGAAAACAAAATGGCGATAAATGGTGAGGCACGACTGTTTTTATTTTACCAAAAATAAAAACAAAGGAGGAGCATTTATGGCTCGTTATACAGGTCCAACATGGAAAATTTCTCGCCGCCTTGGTATTTCATTGAGCGGTACAGGTAAAGAATTACAAAAACGTCCTTACCCACCAGGTCAACATGGTCCAGGACAACGCAAAAAATTATCTGAATATGGTATGCAGCTTCAAGAGAAGCAAAAACTCCGCCATATGTACGGTGTAAACGAACGCCAATTCCGTAAAACGTTCGAAGAAGCTGGTAAAATGGCTGGTAAACATGGTGAAAACTTCATGATCTTGCTTGAATCTCGTTTAGACAACCTTGTTTACCGTTTAGGTTTTGCGCGCACTCGCCGTCAAGCTCGCCAATTAGTTAACCACGGTCATATTTTAGTTGATGGCAGCCGCGTGAACATTCCATCTTATCGTGTAAAACCAGGTCAAACAATTTCTGTTCGCGAAAAATCTCGCAACCTTCAAATTATTAAAGAAGCGCTTGAAGTAAACAACTTCGTACCTGATTACTTAACGCTTGATGCGGACAAATTAGAAGGTACTTACACTCGTTTACCTGAACGCTCTGAATTGCCTGCAGAAATTAACGAAGCATTAATCGTCGAGTTCTACTCACGTTAATAAAAAATCCTCTCTGCCGAAGCAGAGAGGATTTTTTATGCATAACGGATTAAATAATATTTTTTCTTGCCGCGGCGAATAATCGTAAAGCGTCCTTCGATGCGATTTTCTTCTGTCATGATTTTATTTACGTCTTGCATGCGCTCACCGTTCACGTAAATCGCTCCATTCGCTACGTCCTCGCGCGCTTGACGTTTCGATGGACAAATGCCACTCGCTACGAGCAAATCAACAAGCGCCACTTCCTTTTCATGACATACATACGATGGTACATCTTTAAAACCTTGTTCAATCTCATTTGCTGTTAATTTTTCTACTTCTCCGCTAAAGAGTGCTTCAGAAATGTTCATCGCCTGTTGCAACGCTTCTTCCCCATGAACGAGACGCGTCATCTCCGCAGCTAATGCTTTTTGTGCTGCCCGTTTTTCCGGCGCTTCAGCTGTTTGTTTTTCTAATTCCATAATTTCTTCGTGCGATAAAAACGTAAAGTATTTCAAATATTTTACAACATCACGGTCATCTGTATTAATCCAAAATTGGTAAAACTCATATGGGGACGTTTTGTCAGCATCAAGCCATACCGCTCCACCTTCTGTTTTACCAAACTTCGTTCCGTCTGCTTTTGTTACGAGCGGAACAGTTAATCCAAACACTTTTGCATCTTCTTCTGTTTTTCGGATTAGTTCTAGCCCAGCTGTAATGTTCCCCCACTGGTCACTTCCACCAACTTGCAACTTGCAGTGATACATTTCATACAGTTTCAAAAAGTCGTATGCCTGCAAAATCATATAACTAAACTCTGTAAAAGAAATTCCTGTTTCTAATCGCGACTGTACAGATTCTTTCGCAAGCATGTAGTTAATTCCAAAGTTTTTCCCGACATCACGCAAAAATGTAATGACATCAAGCGAACCGATCCACTCGTAGTTATTGGCAATAATCGCTGGATTGTTTTCATTGTCAAAATCTAAAAAGCGGCTCAACTGTTGTTTAATCCGCTCACTGTAATGAGCGACCGTCTCTTTTTCATTTAATTTTCGCTCTGCTTTTTTTCCACTCGGATCTCCAATCAATCCTGTTGCCCCACCGACGAGCGCAATCGGCTGGTGACCAGCTTGCTGGAAGCGACGTAACATTAAAATCGGAAGCAAATGACCGATATGCAAACTATCCGCCGTTGGGTCAAAACCGCAATATACTTTTACGCTTTCTTCTGCTAGCAATGCTTTGAGTCCATCCTCATCTGTCATTTGATTAATTAAACCGCGAAATTGTAAATCTTGAAGCAAATCCATTTGAACCACCCTTTCCGTTTGTTATGGAAACAAAAAAACCCGTCCTTCATATGAAGGGACGAGTTTCATCGCGGTACCACCCTACTTAGAGAACATATATGTCCTCTCGCTTCATTGATATAACGGCTTATACCGTCTTTTGCTACTTTCGCACAAGCTGTTCGCAAAAGATGCTCACGGAGGTAATTCATGCTTACCTGTACGCTAGTTCGCACCAACCACTAGCTCTCTGTCAGCAGGGAGATAAGCACTACTCGTTCCGCTCATCGCTCGATTATTCACCTGTCAATATACCCTCTTTTATCATAAAACATCAACCGTTGTCAAGATCTTCAAACAAATTTAGACATTTTCCGATACGGAAAGACAAATTATGATATAATGATGAAAATACAATTCGGATGGGAGGTCACTATGTCAGAAAAACAAGTCCGATTTTCATGGCAAAAACTATGGCGCCATTTCACGATTACATACGAAGTCATTTGGAATGTATGTTTAATTATATTGATCGCATGTTTATGCGCGTTCAGTTTTGCCTTCGGTGTCGGTGCGGGATATTTCGCCTCGCTTGTGAAAGATGCTAAGCCGATTCCTTACAAAGAAATGAAAAAAGATATTTATAACTATGAAGAAACAACCCATATTTATTTTGCCAATCGTGAATATCTTGGCTATTTCCGTTCAGATTTAGAACGCGATGAAGTCAAACTTTCACAAGTTTCCCCTTACTTCATTCAAGCGGTCATCGCTACAGAAGATGAACATTTTTATGAACATAAAGGGGTTGTACCAAAAGCCATTATACGTGCCATCTTCCAAGAAGCGACAAACTCCTCGACGCGTAGCGGAGGGAGTACATTAACACAGCAGCTTGTAAAAAATCAAATTTTAACAAGTGAAGTGTCATTTGAGCGAAAAGCAAAAGAAGTGTTGCTCGCTTTACGGCTTGAGAAGTTTTTTTCTAAAGATGAAATTTTAGAAGCGTACATTAACGTTGTACCTTTCGGGAGAAACGCATCTGGGCGAAATATTGCCGGCGTCCAAGCCGCCGCAAAGGGTGTTTTCGGCATCGATGCAAAACAATTAACGTTGCCGCAAGCAGCTTTTTTAGCAGGGCTACCACAAAGTCCGTTTCGCTATACACCGTTCACTAGCGAAGGCGAGTTAAAAAGTGATTTATCTCCCGCGCTAAATCGGATGAAAACGGTATTAACGCGCATGAAAAAAGCTGGATACATTTCAGAAGAGCAATATAAAGACGCACTAGCATACGACGTTACGAAAGATTTTGTTTCTTCCTTGCCATCCCCAGTGGAAAAATATCCATGGCTGACGTTTGAAATCGAACGTCGTGCGAAAGATATTTTTATTGATTTACTAGCAAAAAAAGATGGATACGATCGGCAAGATGTGCGCTCGAACGACCAGTTATATAAAGAATATGCGGAAAAAGCAGAAAAGCAATTACGTCAAAACGGCTATACGATTTACACAACGATCGATAAAGACATATATGAACGAATGAAAGCGATTGTTGAAAAATATCCGTACTTCGGAAGCGATACAGTTGTTCGAAAAAGAGACGAAAAAACGGGACAAATCATTTCCGTCCGTCAGCCGGTAGAAGTCGGGGCGATTTTGATCGAAAACAAAACCGGACGCATCATTAGCTTTGTCGGTGGACGAGATTATAAACGGGAACAACTGAATCACGCAACTCAAGCATACCGTTCGAACGGTTCAACGATGAAGCCGCTTCTCGTTTATGCACCAGCGATGGAAATGGGCATTATTCAACCGGGATCTGTCATTCCAGATATTGATTTAGAAATTCCAACGCAACAAGGTCCATATCGCCCCAAAAATGCGGATGGTAAAACACACGGCTTAACATCTGTTCGTCACGCGCTAAAAAAATCGTATAACATTCCTGCCATTCGCACGTATGCTCGCATCATCGATCAACGACCCATTTCATATTTAGAAAAAATGGGCTTCACAGGCTTAACGACGGGAGACGGATATAATTTATCTCTTGCGCTCGGTGGGCTAACAAAAGGGGTAACGATTGAAGAAAACGTCAATGCATACGCAACGTTTGCAAATGGTGGGAAATTCATCGACGCGTATTTAATTGAAAAAATTGTTGATAAAAACGGGAACGTTGTATATGAACACGAGCCAAAACCAGTCGAAGTGTTTTCACCTCAAACAGCATATTTAACAATCGATATGATGCGCGACGTCATTCGCTCAGGTACAGCTGCTTTTTTAAATGGCAAGTTAAAATTTTCAGCAGATTGGGCGGGCAAAACAGGGACGAGTCAAAACACAAAGGACGCTTGGTTTGTCGCGACAAATCCGAATGTCACGTTCGGCACTTGGATGGGATACGATACACCAAAACCGCTTGAGAAAAGCTATAAAGGGCTATCATATTCCCAAAGAAACTTATTGCTATGGGCGCAACTGATGAATGGGGCATACGATATTCGCCCAGAACTCATCGCTCCGAAAGAACGATTCCATATGCCCGGAGGAATTGTTCAACGCTCATATTGTGCAATTTCTGGATTGCTCCCATCAGAAACATGTAAACGATTCGGACTGATCGAAAGCGATCTATTCAATACGGCATTTGTGCCGAAAACAGAAGATACGTATTTGATTAGCGGAGCTTTCGTTGAATTAAATGGAGAGAGATATACCTCTTTACCGACAACACCGAAAGAATTTACAAAAGAAGGCGTAATGATTGACGCTTCGTTACTTGAACAGTGGGGCATTCAGCATATAAAAGATTTGAGCAAATTACTCCCGCAAAACGATAAATGGAAACATGTATTTGTGGCAAAAACGCTTCAAGAAAACGGGAAAAAACCGGATCCACTAGCTGCACAACAAAAAGGAACGGCACTCGTTTGGAACGAACATCATGAACAGGACGTCATTGGTTATCGAGTATATTATGCGGCATCCGAAACAGCTACGTTTCAAGTTATCGCAACAATACGTAAAGGCGAACAAAAAAACATACCGTTAAAACAAGGAATATATTACGTGACGGCTGTTGATATTGCTGGATTGGAATCGAATCCATCTAATATCATTCGCATGTTGCCTGCTATACAACCTGAACAACCAACAAATGAGCAACCAGCAGAAGAACAGCCATCAACAAACTAAAAAAATCGGGCCATGCCCGATTTTTTTAGTCTTCCATTGTTGATAAATCGCCTGTCGGTAAGTTTAGTTCCCAAGCTTTCAAAACGCGGCGCATAATTTTTCCACTTCTCGTTTTTGGTAACTTATCACGAAACTCGATTTCACGTGGTGCGGCATGCGCAGCTAAACCTTTTTTCACAAAGTTACGAATATCTTCTTTTAATTCTTCTGATGGCTCGTACCCTTCGCGAAGAGCAACAAACGCTTTAATAATTTCACCGCGCACCGGATCTGGCTTTCCGATGACACCTGCCTCTGCAACTGCAGGATGTTCAACGAGTTTGCTTTCCACTTCGAACGGACCAACGCGTTCTCCCGCTGTCATGATGACATCATCAATTCGTCCTTGGAACCAGAAATATCCATCTTCATCCATATATGCTGAATCGCCAGATACATACCAATCACCCGGTAAGAAGTACGACTCATATTTTTGTGGATTGTTCCAAATCGCGCGCATCATCGAAGGCCAACCTTTTTTAATCGCTAAATTGCCCATGCGATATGGCGGTAACTCATTTCCTTGATCGTCAACGATTGCAGCTTTTACTCCCGGAATTGGTTTCCCCATCGATCCCGGTTTAATTTCCATACACGGATAGTTACAAATGAGTTGTGCCCCTGTTTCTGTCATCCACCATGTATCATGAATACGGCGATTGAACACTTTCATTCCCCAACGGACAACTTCTGGGTTTAAAGGTTCCCCAACGCTTAAAATATGGCGAAGTGAGCTTAAATTAAACTTTTTCACTAATTCATCGCCAGCCCCCATCAACATGCGGAAAGCTGTCGGTGCACTATACCATACCGTCACGCCATAATCTTCGATCGTTTTATACCACGCTTCAGGATTAAAGCGGCCACCTACAATGACGTTTGAAGCCCCACAAAGCCATGGACCGAAAATGCCGTACGATGTTCCTGTCACCCAGCCTGGATCAGCCGTGCACCAATACACATCATCTTCTTTTAAATCTAATACCCATTTTGCCGTTTGATAATGTTGAATCATCGCGTTATGCACATGCAGTACGCCTTTTGGTTTTCCTGTTGAACCAGATGTATAATGTAAAATGAGTCCATCCTCGCGTCCGACCCATTCAATATGAAAATGTTTGCTTGCTGCGTTCATCCGTTTTTTCAAGTCAAAAAACGGACCTTCTTCTTTAATGTCATCTCCAACTAAAAATACGTATTTTAATGCTGGTAATTCATCTACAGGTACACGTGGTAAAAGCTCAGGTGTCGTAATAATGACTTTCGCCTCGCTATCTTCTAAACGGTCACGTACTGCCCCTTCCATAAACGCTTCAAAAAGAGGTCCGACGATTGCGCCAAGCTTAATCGCTCCAAGCACAGAAAAGTACAGTTCAGGCGAACGAGGCATAAAAATGAAGACGCGATCACCTTTTTCTACATCGGCCACTTCTTTTAACACGTTGGCTACTTTGTTTGAAAACTCCTTCATTTCTTTAAATGTGTACTTTTCTTCTCTTGTCGCATCACGATAATAGAGAGCCACTTTGTTTTTTCGAAACGTTTCTACATGACGATCAATCGCTTCATACGCCATGTTTACTTTTCCTGTTTCATACCATGAAAAATGCTTTTCTGCTTCAGACCAGTCAAACGTTTTATACGTTTCTTCGTAGTTTTTCAAGTTGAAATCCCCTTGAATGACTGGTAGCGTTTCCACCTTAATCATCCCAAACTCCCCCTTGTTTGAAAGTGTTTACATTCGTATTATATTATACCATAAACAATTTCTCAATTTTTAAAAAATTTTCATTAATGTTTATTATGAAAACGATTTAATTTTTATTTTTTTATGTATAATTGAAGTGAGATTATTTCAGTAGGCGGTGGGGCAATGGAGCATAAAAAAACATATAACGCAAAACAATTAAAAACACCGAAAGGAACGTTAATTATTGAAGGGCCGATTTCCCCAGAAAAGTTGGCTAGCTATGAATTTCATCATGATTTAACAGCGTTTCGGCAACCGCACCAACAACATCAAGCGCTCATTGAAATTGCAGGCCTTCCTGAAGGGCGAATTATTATTGCCCGCCACGGTCACACGATCGTTGGCTACGTCACCTTTTTATATCCTGACCCCCTTGAAAGATGGTCACAAGGGAAGATGGAAAATTTAATTGAGCTCGGGGCAATCGAAGTCATTCCAGACTTTCGAGGGTGTGGTGTCGGGAAAAATTTATTGAAAGTGGCTATGATGGACGATGCGATGGAAGATTACATCATTATTACGACCGAATACTATTGGCATTGGGATTTAAAACGAACTGGTTTGAACGTATGGGAATATCGAAAAGTAATGGAGAAAATGATGAACGCGGGCGGACTTGTCTGGTATGCAACGGACGACCCTGAAATTTGTTCGCATCCGGCTAACTGCTTAATGGCGCGTATTGGGAAGCGCGTCGATCAACAATCAATTCAAAAGTTTGATCAACTTCGCTTTATGAACCGCTTTATGTATTAAAAACAAAGGGGATGGGGAAATGATTGTCGAACAAATGATGAAAACGGATGTCATCGCATTAAAGCCGTCAAATACAATTGCCGATGCGCTAAACATTGTGAAGCAAAAAAACATTCGTCACTTACCAATTGTTGATGATGAATATCATGTCATTGGAATCGTCACCGATCGCGATTTACGCGATGCAAGTCCATCGATTTTCCATGCCAATGAGCATCTAGAAGATTTACAAAAGCCGTTAAGCACCATTATGAAAACAAACGTCATTACAGGTCACCCGCTTGATTTTGTCGAAGAAGTGGCGGCTTTATTTTACGAACATCGCATCAGCTGCATGCCAATCGTCAAAGAAAATAAACTTGTCGGCATTATTACAGAGAGCGATTTGTTATATACGCTCGTACAATTAACAGGGGCTCATCAGCCCGGTTCGCAAATTGAAATTAAAGTGCCGAACCGAACGGGGATGTTAAGTGAAGTCGCTTCCATGTTTCAAAAAAGAAACATTAATATTTCAAGTGTTCTCGTATATCCTGATCAAGATGAAAAGTATAAAGTGCTCGTGTTTCGTATTCAAACAATGAACCCGATGGCGATTATTGAAGATTTAAAAGCGCAAGGATACGACGTATTGTGGCCAAACTTGCCGGGGGTTTCATCATGAGCAAAAATAGCGTATTCATTTATTCCGATGCGTTTCAAACGTATAAATTCCATGATCGCCATCCGTTCAACCAATTGCGCGTCAAACTAACGTATGACTTATTACAAACGGTCGGTGCGCTCCATGATTCACAAATTGTAGCACCGCGTCTTGCCACAGATGAAGAACTAGCTCTTGTTCACGATATGGATTACATTGAAGCAGTAAAAAAAGCGGGGAAAGGACTGCTTTCAGAAGAAATTGCAATCAATTATGGCTTAGGAACGGAAGATACACCTATTTTTCCAAACATGCATGAAGCAAGCGCCCTTCTTGTTGGAGGAACATTAACAGCCGTTGATTACGTACTTTCTGGAAAAGCTGAGCATGCGCTCAGTTTAGGCGGAGGGCTTCATCATGGATTCCGCGGCAAAGCATCCGGATTTTGCATTTATAATGACAGTTCTGTCGCCATTAAATATATGCAAGAAAAATACGGTGTCCGCGTCTTATACGTCGACACAGATGCCCATCATGGTGATGGGGTACAATGGACGTTTTATGACGACCCAAATGTTTGTACATTTTCCATTCACGAAACAGGACGTTACTTATTCCCTGGTACAGGAAATGTGAATGAACGAGGACAGGGGAAAGGATATGGCTACTCATTTAACATTCCTGTCGACGCATTTACAGAAGATGAGTCTTGGCTATCAGCATATAAAGATGCACTCATAGAAATTGCCGACTTCTTTCGGCCTGACGTCATTTTAACCCAAAACGGTGTGGATGCTCACTATTACGATCCGTTAACTCATTTATGTGCGACGATGCGCATTTATCGTGAAATTCCAAAACTCGCACACCAAATTGCTCATCAATATTGCAACGGTCGTTGGATTGCAGTCGGTGGCGGAGGATACGACATTTGGCGCGTTGTTCCGCGTGCATGGGCGCTATTATGGCTTGAAATGACAGAACAATCCGATATTTCTGGACCTTTACCGAAAGAATGGATTGCTCGCTGGCAACAATACGCCCCTGTTTCTTTACCGCTCGAGTGGGATGACCCGGACGACTTATATCCACCCATTCCGAGAAAGGCAGAAATTACAGAAAAAAATGCCCAAACTGTCATGAAAGCACTTCAACCAATTCGAAGCAATAAACAACGATTAAATTTATAAAAAAAAATCATAAAGAGGCTTCTGCCTCTTTATGATTTTGTCGAATCGCGATATTCAATTCGATGTGGTAATACAACAATGTGATTGTCCACATGTTCTTTGTTCATATATTTTGTTAATAAACGCATCGCCACCGCACCGATATCGTACATTGGTTGTACGACTGTCGTCAGCTTCGGGCGAACCATTGTCGCTAAACGAGTGTTATCAAAACCGACTACTTCTAATTCATCCGGAATGCGCACACCACGGTCTTGTGCTCCATGAATGACACCGAGCGCCATTTCATCTGTCCCAACAAAAACCGCTGTTGGTCGCTGGGCAAGTTCGGCTAGTTTTTCATACGCTTCCATTCCTGAATCATACGTGTAGTCGCCTTCAACAACAAGTTCATCATCATAAGCAATATTCGCTTCTTCTAAAGCGCGACGATAACCAGCTAATTTTTTCAGTCCGTTAATTGGATCATTTAACGGTCCTGTCACATAAGCAATCCGTTTATGTCCTTTTTCGATTAACATATGTACTGCATCATATGCAGCTTGCTCATAGTCAATATTGACGGACGGAATAATATTGTTTTTTTCAATGGTTGCAGCTAATACAATCGGTACATCTGACTTTTTAAACTGCTCGACATGCTCTTCCGTGACATCGCCACCCATAAATAAAATGCCATCGACTTGTTTCGCAAGCATTGTATTTAATAAATGCAGCTCTTTTTCTTTATTTTGATCTGAATTGCTTAAAATAATGTTATACTTATACATTGTTGCAATATCTTCGATGCCGCGAGCCATTTCCGCAAAGAAAATGCTTGATATATCTGGAATAATGACTCCGACCGTCGTCGTCTTTTTACTTGCCAATCCGCGCGCCACCGCATTCGGACGATATCCGAGTCGCTCAATGACTTCTAATACTTTTTTGCGTGTAGAAGGCTTGACGTTTGGGTTTCCATTTACTACACGTGAAACGGTCGCCATCGACACGTTTGCTTCTCTTGCTACATCATAAATTGTTACATTCATCACATACACACTCCTTTTCAGCGCTCTATATATCGAAAACTGTCGTACATCGCAATTTTATGTAAAAATATCATACGATAAATGATTACCTAAGTGCAACGTTTTCACAAATAAATTCATAAGAAAAGCTGGTGAGCACCTCACCAGCTTCTTCACGTTATGCTTTTACAAATTGTTTTTGAAATGATTTTAATTCTTCCATAAACTCATTGAATTGGTCAATATCCATCTGTTGTGCGGAATCAGATAACGCCACAGCAGGATCAGGATGCACTTCAGCCATGACGCCATCCGCTCCAATCGCAAGCGCTGCTTTCGCACAAGGTAAAAGTAAATCTCGACGCCCTGTCGAATGTGTCACATCAACAAAGACAGGTAAATGCGTTTCCTTTTTCAAAATCGGCACTGCAGAAATGTCAAGCGTGTTGCGCGTCGCTTTTTCATATGTGCGAATGCCACGTTCACACAAAATGATTTGTCCATTTCCTTGCGACATAATGTATTCTGCGGCATGAATAAACTCTTCAATCGTTGCAGCTAACCCGCGCTTTAGCAACACCGGTTTGTTCACTTGCCCAGCCGCTTTCAGCAACTCAAAGTTTTGCATATTGCGCGCCCCGATTTGAATGACGTCAATATAATCGAGCGCTGTTTCAATATCTGCAGGCGTCACAATTTCACTAATAACCGCTAAATCGAATTCATCTGCTACACGTTTTAAAATCTTTAACCCCTCTACTCCAAGTCCCTGGAAGTCGTACGGTGATGTGCGCGGTTTATACGCTCCCCCTCGCAACAATTTTAAACCGTGACGCTTGATTGCTTGTGCGACTTCCGCCACTTGTTCATAGCTTTCAACGGCGCATGGTCCCATGACAAAATATTGATTGCCATCGCCGATTTTTTCCCCTTTCACATCGACAATTGTATTTTCCGGCTTTTTCTTTCTTGATACGAGCAATGCTTTTTTATGATCGTCTTCTTGTAAATCAAGGCCTGCTTTAAAAATTTCTTTAAAAATATGTTTTAACGTCGCCGTATCAAACGGGCCATCGTTATGTTCTAAAATTAAATCCAACATTTTTCTTTCACGAACAGGATCATAAAAATACGTCCCTTGCGCATCTTTAATTTTCCCAATTTCTTGAACAAGACGTCCACGTTCATTAATTAACTTTAACAGCTGTAAGTTTAACTCATCAACCTTTGCTCTCAGCTCATCTAATCGTTCGTTACTCATTCATCTCATCCTTTCTTTATATAAGCTAAAAAATGTGGTACATTTCTATATAATTAGAGATTATTATAAACGAAGTGGATAAAGTTGTCACCCCTTTATTTATAAAACGCGTTTAAGTAATAAAGAATTTTTTAATTTTCAAAAAAGAAGGTGGGAAGCTTGATTTTTGCATTAGATATTGGCACTCGTTCAGTAGTTGGCATTATTTTAAAGGAAACAGACGGACAATATCAAGTTGAAGACATTGTCATCAAAGAACACGAAGAACGGGCAATGCTTGACGGGCAAATTCATGACGTGCTTGCTGTTTCAAAAGTCATTATCGATATAAAAAAAACGTTAGAGGAACGTCATGGGCCTCTTACACGTGTATGCGTCGCAGCAGCAGGTCGTTCATTAAAAACAGAAAAAGGAAAAACGACGATTTCAATCAAAGGTAAGCCGCTTTTAACTCATGAAGATGTGATGTATTTAGAACTCGCCGCCGTTCAACAAGCACAAATGACGTTAGCGGAAAAATCATCGAATGAAAAAAGTCATCATTATTACTGCGTCGGTTATTCGGTGACGCGCTATGAAATTGATGGCGAAGAAATCGGTAGCTTAATTGATCAACAAGGAGATGAAGCGAGCGTTGAAGTCATCGCCACATTTTTACCGAAACTTGTCGTCGAGTCGCTTCTTGCAGCACTGCAACGCGCCCACTTAGAAATGGAGGCGCTAACACTCGAACCGATCGCTGCACTCAATGTACTCATCCCTCCGACGATGCGGCGATTAAATGTTGCGCTTGTAGATATTGGTGCAGGGACGTCCGATATTGCAATTACAGATGGCGGGACAGTCATTGCTTACGGAATGGTACCGATGGCGGGGGATGAAATTACAGAAGCGATTTCTGATGCATATTTACTCGATTTCCCCCTTGCTGAACAGGCGAAACGTGACTTACATACAAAAGAAACGGTAACAATTACAGACATTCTCGGTTTTGAAACAGAAGTGCCTCGCGAACAAATGATTGCAACTATTTCCGGGGCGATTGATCGACTTGCTGATGCGATCAGCAAAGAAATTTTACGATTAAATAATCATCAATCGCCGAAAGCAGTGATGCTTGTTGGAGGGGGAAGCTTGACGCCAGAACTGCCAAAGCGGCTCGCTCAAAAGCTCCATCTTCCTGAAAATCGCGTCGCTATTCGTGGCATTGATGCCATTCAAAAGTTGCACATCGATCGGGAAGAAATGAAACATCGTCCAGAGCTCGTCACCCCTATTGGCATTGCAATTGCTGCAAAGCAAACACCGATTCAATACGTAACGGTAGAGGTAAACGGACAATCGATTCGTTTATTTGATATGAAGCAACTAACGATCGGTGATGCGCTATTAGCTGCAGGGATTCAATTACATAAACTATACGGCAAACCCGGATTAGCTTGCGTCGTTACGTTAAACGGAAATACAATTACTATTCCAGGAACACATGGAGAGCCGCCAATCATTATGAAAAATGGTGAGACGGCAACATTCGATACACCTATTAAAAACAGTGACCGTATCGTTGTTGAAAAAGGGAAAGATGGGAAGCAAGCAACCGTTCAACTTCGTGATTTGCTTGAATCATTGCCGACAAAACAAGTGACGATCAATGGACAACAATATACGATTGAACCGCTTGTGTTGCGAAATGGAGAACCCGCTTCCCTCGATGCTGTTTTATGTGATCGTGACGACATTGTTGTCCATATGCCAGAAACGATGGAACAACTTTTGCAAGCAACAAAAAATGACGATCTTCTTCAACAGCTTGAGCCATTTACGATCACGTTAAATGGAAAAAAAATAAAATTTTCTGAATGGTGCGCAACGATATATCGAAACGGAATGGAATGCCCACGATACGCACCGTTTGAAGACGGCGATCACATCGTCATTCATCAACAAAATGAACGAACAGTTGCCCAAATAGCTGAAGCAAGACAGCTGAAACTTCATTACTCGCTTCCAGTTATATTTAACGGTGAAACATTAACATTAACAAAACAAATTGGTGCGTTTTATCGTAACGGTGAACAGCTTCATGAGGACGATCTCGTTCAACATGGAGATGAGCTTCAATTTAGCGAGAGAAAAATCGAGCCGTTTATTTTTCAAGATATATTTCAATACGTCCAAGTTGATATTCCTCAAGGAGCGTCAACAACATTTACATTACTAAAAAACGGAAAACCAACAACATTTTACGAGACGCTTGCCCCAGGTGATCAACTTGAAATTGTTTGGCAGAAGAAAAAGCAACTATGAGCAGTCCATAGTTGCTTTTTTCTTTTATTTTAAGTTTTCTGGGTTTAATGGTTGTAACTCTGGAAGGACAAAACGTCCATCTTTACGAATAAGTACACCATCAAAATATATTTCACCGCCACCATATTCTGGACGTTGGATCATAACCATATCCCAATGGATGTTCGAATGGTTGCCATTGTACGCTTCATCGTAACATTGACCCGGTGTGAAATGGAAGCTACCGTCGATTTTTTCATCAAATAAAATGTCTTGCATCGGATGTTGAATGTACGGGTTGACTCCGATCGCAAATTCACCAATGTAACGCGCACCTTCGTCTGTATCAAAAATTTGATTAATCCGTTCTGTATCGTTTGCTGTTGCTTCAACAATTTTTCCATCTTTAAATGTTAATTTGACATTTTCAAACGTAAATCCTTGATAAGGTGAAGGCGTATTAAACGAAATAGTACCATTGACCGAGTCGCGAACAGGAGCCGTATACACTTCTCCGTCTGGAATATTCATTTGCCCTGAACATTTTACTGCAGGAATATCTTTAATGGAGAACGTTAAATCTGTGCCTGGCCCTGTAATGCGCACTTGATCCGTTTTATCCATCAGCTCAACAAGCGCATCCATCGCTTTATCCATTTTACCGTAGTCTAAGTTACATACGTTAAAATAAAAATCTTCAAACGCCTCTGTGCTCATTTTCGCGAGCTGCGCCATAGACGGATTCGGATAGCGGAGCACGACCCATTTCGTTTTCGGTACACGAATGTCCCGATGCACTTTTTGCATAATCGTTTTTCCGTGAATTTTCATTTTGTCAGCTGGCACATCCGCAAACTCGTTAATGTTATCCCCAGCACGTAATCCGATGTAAGCATCCATTTCTTTCATGACATTTGCTTCAAATTCAGCCATCATGTTAAACTGCTCTTCTTGCGCACCAAGTAGAAGCGCACGATCAACTTGATGATCTTTTAATGAAACAAACGGATACGCTCCTACAGCATACGCTTCACGCACAAGTGCAATGACGAGCTCCCGTTGCAAACCGAAGTTTTCGATTAATACTTTTTCTCCTTTTTGCAGACGAAGCGAGTAATGAATTAAGTTTTTCGCCAACTTTTCAATGCGCGGATCTTTCATTTTGTATTCCTCCATTCCATCGTATGTACATGTATATTGTAACCGATCCACAAAAAATTTGGAGTTTTTTGCAGGATTTTTTCTCTTTTTGTCGAATAGATTACAGGGTAGACAGAAAGGAGTTTTTACAATGGACATCATTTTGTATAGTAGCATTGCACTCATTGCGATCGCTTTTCTTATTTTAGTCATTTATGTCGTCCAAACATTAAAAACACTTCAAACGACGTTACAACATGTCGCGAAAACTGTGGAAGAAGTTGAAAAACAAATGCATGAAATCGGGAAAGAAACGGCACAATTACTACATAAGACGAATGCTCTTGCAGATGACGTGCATAAAAAAGCAGAAAGCTTGCAAAGCGTATTCGATGCGGTAAAACAAGTAGGGGTTACCGTTCAAACATTTAGCGACTCGATTTCTAAAACGTTAACAACAAACGAAAAAAAAATTGCGCAGGCGATTCAGTGGGGACAAACACTTATTGAAATATGGACAAAATGGAAAGAGAAACGAAAATAAGGAGGCATTCATATGGCGAAAAACGGTTCTTTTCTACTTGGGGCAATCGTTGGGGGAATTGCGGGTGCAGCAGTAGCACTATTCTTGTCAAGCGAACGTGGAAAGCAGTTATTGACTGAATCAACAGAACAAGGGAAACAGCTATTGAATGAGTTGAAAGAGAGCAATATAAACAAATGGGGGAAAAGCGAAGAAAAAGAGGAACCGACAAAAAACGAACAAGAGAAACCGCATTCCGTTTCATCTATCCCGATTCCGCTCCCTTCATCAGATGTGGAACAGTTATTAAAAGAAACCGAACAGGCGGTTCATGATGCCGAAAAACGTTTGAATAAAGGAACTGATGCACATGGAGAAAGTTGAAACAATTGAGCAATTTGAGCAAATTTGCTTGTCACATCGCCCGTTTTTATTTATGAAACATAGCCTTACATGTCCAATTAGCCATCGGGCATGGGGAGAGTTTGAGCGCTTTACAAACGATTTTCCACACATTCGCGCCTATTACTTGCATGTGCAACATGCTCGCCCTTTGTCACAACATATCGCAGAAGCGTTCCAAGTAAAGCACGAATCCCCTCAAGTGCTATGGGTGACGGAACAAGGGGTAGAGTGGCATACTTCACATTGGAACGTCACATATGAACAAATGAAAAAGGCAACTATGAGCGCATCATAGTTGCTTTTTGCTTATACGTGAACCGATTGTTCGTATTTCTCTTGAAACTTTTGAATATCGCCTGCTCCCATAAAAATAAGGACAGCGTGATCATGCTGTTTTAACACATCAACTTGTTCCTCATGCAAAAGCTTTGCTCCATCAATTTTTTCACGTAAATCTTCGATCGACAATTTCCCTTGATGTTCGCGCGCCGACCCAAAAATATCGCACAAATATACCGCATCAGCAAGCGATAAACTTTCCGCAAACTGTTGTAAAAATGTTTGCGTTCGTGTATATGTGTGCGGTTGAAAAATCGCAACAATTTGACGCTCTGGATACTTTTGTCTTGCCGCCTCAATCGTTGCCCGTATTTCTGTCGGATGATGAGCATAATCATCAATAAGCACTTGCGAACCGAACGGCTTCTCATGAAAGCGACGTTTCACCCCAGGAAACGTTTTTAATCGTTCTTGAATAATGCTTACATCAATTCCTTCATAATGGCAAAGCGCAATGACAGCGAGCGCATTAAGCACGTTATGATCGCCATATCGCGGAATATGAAAAGAAGCGAAAAACGTGTGGCGCACAAACACATCAAACGATGTACCTTCCGATGTTTTTACAATATTTCGTGCTTGGAAATCGTTATCTTCACCAAATCCATAAAAAACAACAGGAACTTTCGCTTGGATTTTTTGTAAATATTCATCATCCCCACAGGCGATAATTCCTTTTTTCACTTGCCATGCCATTTGTTGAAATGCTGAAAACACATCTTCAATATTTGCAAAATAATCTGGATGATCGAAATCAATATTTGTCATAATCGCATAATCAGGAGAATAGGCTAGAAAATGGCGACGATACTCGCACGCTTCAAATACAAAATACTTACTTCCTTCTCTTCCCTTTCCCGAACCATCCCCAATCAAATATGACGTCGGTTGCGCTCCTTGCATCACATGAGCGAGCAATCCGGTCGTTGACGTCTTTCCATGGGCGCCAGTCACAGCGATACTAGTGAATTTTTGTAAAAATTCACCTAAAAATTGATGGTAACGAATGACGGGTACACCGAGTTCGCGAGCGGCTACAATTTCTTCATGAGTATCTGGAAATGCGTTCCCTGCAATCACAACCATATCTTTTTGAATATTTTCAGCACTAAATGGGAAGATAGGAATTCCTCGTTCTTCTAAAGCTTCTTGCGTAAAAAACCGCTTATCGTAATCTGAACCTTGCACAGCACATTTCATATCATGTAACACTTGAGCAAGTGCGCTCATTCCAGTTCCTTTAATGCCGACAAAATGGTAAGTAGTCATAAAAAAACCTCCACCAACTATCGTTGATCTATATAGCAGTATATGACACAAATTCCGTTTTGCTATTTTCATCTTATGTAACAAACTTCATTATACCATCGTTTGCGAGCAATGATAAGAAAAACTGATAGAAGCATCATTCTTCTATCAGTTTTTCCGTGTTACTGACCAGTATACTCCACTTTTTCAAGACGTGGATTTGGACGGTAACGCCGCCCTGCTTTCGCTTGATGTTTTCCGTTTAATAACACGTTATCACCAGTAAAACCGATATGTACTTTTAACAAACTACTTCCTACACCGTACATATCAACCGGCACACCTTGCTTTTCGAACTCAATAATGCGCTGTTCGTTGAATCCACCGCTAACAACGATTTTCACATGCTCAAATCCTTCGCGATCAAGTGCCTCACGCAAAGCGAAAATAAGTGGTGGATTCACGCCACGCGGATCAAAAGTACCGAGCACTTCTGGATGGCGAATAAAATATTGGTCGATCATTGTTCGAGACGTATCAACGCGAACAGCCTTTAACTTATCACCAAACTCTCGCGCCACTTTCAGCGCATCTGTAATACAGTCATTGTTATAATCAACAAGAACAATTAAATCATCGTCTGGATATTTTTCGTGATACGCCTTTGCCGCCGCAACAACATCCCCATCAAACAATTGAATGAGCGCATGCGGCATCGTCCCCATTCCTTGTTTTCCCCACCATTCGTTCATCGCATGTGTCGCTTGTGCAGTTGAACCACCAATAAAAGCAGCATATCCGTCGCCTGCTTGCATCATAAAATGGTCATCACGATCTCCCATAAAAATGACCGGTTTTTGTACACCAGATAAAGCTGCTGCTTTAACAACGTTATACACGTTTGTTGCTACAGATGTTCGGCGCGCTAAAATTCCATCAATAATGCCTTCTAAATATCCGAAATTTTGATACGGACCGGTAATAGTGAGCACTGTCTCAAACGGACTAATTTTATCTCCGTCTTTTAATGAATAAATTTCTAATTTTTCTGGCTCATCGGCAAACGTATGCAATAAAGCAATCACTTCATCCGTTCCGCATAAAACGGCATGTTCTTTTTGAAAAAACTGCATCGTGACAATATTATTTGGGCGAAATTGTTTTACAATTTCACGCGTTTTCAAAAAATATACAGCTGAAAACCAGCCATCTCGCACACGCTCATCAAATTTAAATGTTTTATTCGTTAACCGTTTAATTTTTCCTTGTAGCTTTAATTCGATTTCTTTCATTTTGCTTTCCCCTTCAACCATCGTTTTCACGTATTTAGCATAGCATGTTTTCTATTTCACGACTACTTTATCTAAATTGTGTCTTGTAGTTGTTCAAGATCTTGTTCATCAATTAAAACATCGCGTGGCTTGCTTCCTTTCGGAGCGGATACGATTCCGCGTTGCTCCATCATCTCGATTAAGCGTGCTGCTCGGTTGTAGCCAATGCGAAAGCGACGTTGTAAACTTGATGTGGAAGCTCCACCCTGTTGAACAACAAACTCACACGCCTCGTAAAACAATTCATCATCTTCATCAGCTTGTACATGTTGTTGCAACAGCTCGTCATGTTGGAATAAGTAAGACGGTTCCATTTGCTGACGCACATGGGCGACAACGCGCTCAATTTCTTCATCGGATACGAAATTGCCTTGTAAACGAATCGGCTTCGCCGTTCCATTTTCTAAAAACAGCATATCGCCTCGCCCAAGTAACTTTTCTGCGCCGTTTATATCGATAATCGTACGCGAATCAATTTGCGACGATACAGAAAAGGCAATGCGTGTTGGAATATTTGCTTTAATTAAGCCGGTAATCACGTCCACCGATGGCCGTTGTGTAGCAACAAGCAAGTGCATACCGCATGCTCGCGCTTTTTGAGCAATACGACAAATCGCTTCCTCGACATCAGCGGGCGCAACCATCATTAAATCGGCAAGCTCATCAATAACAATGACGATATAAGGTAAATGTTGTTCCGGTTTTTGTGATTTTCGCACTAACTCGTTATAACGAACAATATCACGCACACCCGTATGCGCGAATAGTTCGTATCGTCGCTCCATTTCAGATACAGCCCATTTTAACGCTGCTGTTGCTGCTTTTGCATCAGTGATGACCGGGCTCACTAAGTGTGGAATATAATTGTATGGTGCAAGCTCGACCATTTTCGGATCGATCAATAGCAACTTCACTTCATGTGGTGTTGCTTTATACAGCAAGCTGACTAACATCGCATTCATACATACACTTTTTCCTGATCCTGTTGCCCCAGCGATCAATCCATGGGGCATCTTTTTTAAATCGGTCACAATTGGCCTTCCTGCAATATCTAATCCTAAAGCAACAGTTAATGGAGAGTCTGACTTCTGAAACGCTTCGCTTTGTAACACTTCGCGAATAAAGACCGGGCGACTTGATCGATTCGGCACTTCAATCCCTATCGTGTTTTTCCCTGGAATAGGTGCTTCCATACGAATATCGACAGCTGCTAAATTTAATTTAATATCATCTGCTAAATTCGTAATTTTATTCACTTTTACGCCAAGTTCCGGCTGTACTTCAAAACGAGTAACTGTCGGACCTTTCGTTACATGAACAACCTTTGCTCCAACGTTAAAATTTTTAAACGTCTCGTTCAATCGCTCCGCTTGTTCTTTTAACCATGTTTCATCGTCTTCTTGACGGATAAGTGGCGGATGCAACAACGATAAGGACGGAAACACGTACGTTGACTGTTTTTGTCGCTCTTTCCATTTTTCCCGATCTTGCTTTAACATCATCACATTGTATGGCACACCACTTCGCTGACGTACTCGCTCCTCTTTTTCTTCTAATCGCTCTTGCTCTTTATTTTCTTGCGGCTGTTTTTGTTCCGTTTCCTCTTCAGCCATTTCTCCTTCTTCTCGTTTTTCGTCTTCCTTTTCAAGAACAAAATCGTCCACCTCATGACGAAGTGGCTCACTCTCCTGTATATGCGCATGTTCGTTTGTCTCAGCAACAAAATGTTCTTCTTTTTCTATCGACTCAGTTGCCTCTACATTCACGCATTCGTTTGTTTCGACTTTTTCAACACTCGGAAGTTCAAATTCAACCATTTGTTTATCTTCATTTTTTCGTTCTACACGTTCCATTCGTTTATAACCAAACACAGGTGATGGGACATCCGTTGGGCGAAATGCGCGTGATTCACCCGCTTGACGATCGAGACGATATACTTTTTTCTCAAATGAACTCGTTTGTGACGACGTTTCATCTATTCTATCTTTTCTTCTTTCTTTCGGTTCATCTGGAATTAACGGAAAGCGAAACTTTCCTTTCGGATATTCATAAACGACTTTTGCCTCCATCTCTTTATGTTCGTTTTTTGGCACGGATGGAGAGTGTTTTCGCGTCTCTTTTATCTCATCGTTTTCTCCAAATAAATAACGAAATAATGCCTTTAACCAACCCATTCAGTCCTCACTCTTTCTTTGTACATTCAGTTTTATTTTATCACAAAAAAAGCTGACTGCCGCAACGGAAGTCAGCTGAAAAATGGTTGGCCTACTTCGTACTTATCATTTAAAACGAGAATGCCTTTCTCCTGAGGAGCGTTCGGTAAGTTTAGTTCGCGTGCCGAACAAATCATTCCGTAAGATTTTACGCCACGCAGCTCTGCCTCTTGAATGACAAGACCGCTTGGCATGACTGCGCCAACTTTTGCAACAACAACTTTTTGCCCAGCGTCAACGTTTGGAGCGCCACATACAATTTGCAACGTCTCCGTACCGACATCGACTTGACAAACGCTTAATTTATCCGCATTCGGGTGTTTCTCTTTTTGTTTCACGTAACCGACAACAAACTTCGGTGACAAATCAGCCGCTACTTGCTCATCTACACCATTTTTTTTCAGTATATCATTAATTGTGGCAATCAGTTGTTCTGTTCGTTCGACGACACCATTTCCTTCAAATGTGCCGTATGTAGACGCTTGAAAAATATTGTAACCGACCGTCTCACCTGTCTGCTCATTGAAAATGCGCACGACATCTCCTTTTTTCTCAAAAGCTCGCACTTGCGGATCAACAGCTTTCAATGTAATAAGTAACGTATCTCCGATCCCTTCACGATTGTAAAATACATTCATTGTGTCTCATCCTTTCGACGATTTTTTCCAAGAATAAAAATCGGTTGAAGTTGCCCATCTTCGTATAAAAATGAGAGGGCGGTAATCGGCACTCGACCGCTTGCAAAAAAACTCATCGTCAACTGCGCAAGTACATCATATCCGATTTCGTTCTCAATGTCAGCAATAATAAGCACATCTTGATGGGGCACTGCCAATAACATTGTTCCTTTTATTTTTTCAGAAAACTTTTTTAAAAAAGCATCGTTTAATATGCGACTTGCATCATACCCATCGTTTGTATTCAAAAAGTAAAACGTATTACCTGCAACACGGTCTTCTTTTACCGTTGTCGGCAATGACCGAACATTAAAACGCGCAATTTCTTTTAATTGTTGCACATCCCAACGCTCCGATTCAACTAACCGCTCATCAATAAGCCGATACGTTGTTCCTAAATCAAGTGCATAATAAATGCGCGTTTCTGCCGTATGCTCATCATAAATAAACATCGCTCCTTCGTTCGTCTTTGTCGGAAACGAAGTAGAACGAATAACTGGATATACGTGCTTTTCTTTTCCACGCAACGGTGAATCATGATGTAATGCGTTCAATGTTTGTTCTACATAATAAACGACTTCATCAATGGCGCGCTCTTTTTCTAGTTCCCATTTCGCAATAATTGGAGGCAAGGAGATCGTCACTCCTTTTTTCGTTTCGCGATGTTCAATGCGGAGTGTATCTTTTTTTCGATCCCATTGAAACTCCCATGGATAATGAGATAATCGCTGTTGAATATGCTCGCTTATTTGTTTACTATTCATCACGCTCACCTAAATGTTCAATAAAAGCAACGATTTCTTCTTTTGTTTTCCGATCTTTGCTGACAAATCGGCCTCGTTCTTGCCCGTTTTCATACGCGATAAAGCTTGGAATGCCAAATACGTTATGCGCTGTAAACAAATCGAGCAATTGATCGCGATCAACCGCATAAAACGTATAATCCGAAAACTGTTCTTCGATTTCTGGCAAAATCGGCTTGATGACTTGACAATCAGGACACCAATCAGCCGTAAACATCATAATGACTTTCCCATGTTGAATGACTTCGTTATATTGCTCCATACGTTCGATTGTTTTCATCTATCTATCCATCCTTTCTTTTGATGTTCATACTGTCCTTTTAACAGATGAACAATATGTGTATACATCGTTGTTCGATCGATCGCTCCGTTCGTCAAAATACCAATCGCCCCTTCATTTGAACGAACGTCGCAGCGATTTGCGTATTCATCCATCACTTCAGCTAATTCTTTTCCACCTCTTAATTGTTCACCGATTTCAGCAGGGAGGGGAATACGCGCCCCTCCTGCCACAACAACAACTCCATCGCGATCAACGAGCGCCCCCCAATTACATAACCAAATTCCCCCGTTTTGTGCGACGAACACGCCACCTTCTAAACCGATCCCGATATGTGCTTGTTGTTTACAAACAGCTAACGTCGCCCGCTCAATCGCACCTTGCAACGTTTCTTCATCGGAAAACGGCTGTTTTGACACGCTCGGTTGCACATCACTCGAAATAATCGTATAGTGTGCCTCATGAAACACAGCCTTTACCGCTTTCACTTTCGTGTTATTTTTCGTTCCAACAGCTATGTTCATCTCTCGATCTCCTTAAGCGTTATGACGAATCGCGTCTACTGTCGCGCGGTCACATCGTTTCACAAGAGCGACTAATAACTGTTTTGCCGCTTCATAGTCATCCACATGAATGATGGAAGCATGCGTATGAATATAGCGTGCACAAATGCCAATGACAGCTGAAGGGACGCCGCTATTCGCGATATGTACTCTTCCTGCATCTGTTCCACCGCCTGGTGAAATAAAATATTGGTATGGAATGTTGTTTGTTTCTGCGATATCTAAAATAAATTCACGCATGCCGCGATGCGTAATCATTGTACGATCGTAAATGCGTACAAGTGCACCTTTGCCGAGATGCCCAAACTCTTTTTCGTCTCCTGTCATATCGTTCGCTGGGCTTGCATCTAGCGCAAAGAAAATATCTGGTTTGATCATTGTTGCTGCCGTTTGCGCCCCACGAAGCCCGACTTCTTCTTGGACCGTTGCTCCAGAATATAATACATTCGGTATCGTTTCATCTTTTAACTCTTTTAACAACTCAATGGCTAAACCACAGCCGTAACGATTGTCCCATGCTTTCGCCATAATTTTTTTCTCGTTTGCCATCGGTGTAAACGGACAAATAGGCACAATTTGTTGCCCCGGGCGAATGCCCATGCGCTCAGCATCATTCCGATCATCTGCCCCAACATCAATGAGCATATTGTTTATATCCATTGGCTTTTTTCGCTGCTCTTCGTCAAGCAAATGAGGAGGAATCGAGCCGATCACACCAATAATCGGACCGCGATCTGTTATAATTTGTACACGTTGTGCTAACAATACTTGATTCCACCAACCTCCAAGCGGCTGAAAACGAATCATTCCTTGTTCTGTAATGGCGGTGACCATAAAACCTACTTCATCCATATGCCCTGCAACCATCACGACTGGACCATTTTCTGTTCCGCGCTTCACTCCAAAAATGCTCCCAAGCCGATCTTGCACAATATCATCAGCATATTTTTGTAACTGTTCACGCATAAAGGCACGCACCCCATGTTCATTCCCCGGTGCCCCCGGCAATTCGGTTAACGTTTGAAACAACTGCAAATCCATCGTTTTTTCCCCTTTCTTTGCTCGCTATTTGTCATTGTAGCGAATTTTACATGTAGTTTCCACTCGAACAATTCGGTATACTAAAAGAAAAAGTGGAGGAATGGATTATGCGCGTCAAAACGTTTCTTACTGGGATCGTTGTCGGTGCAACGGCAGCATACATATGGAATGAGTGGCAACATCAACGTTTTATTTCATCTGAACAAGCGCTTCAAAAGGCGAAAGAAGCGTTTCAACAAACGGGTGACATTACAGGATCGTGGATCCAAACGACCGTTGAAACAATTGAAAAAAATGGGCTACGCTACAACGTCTATCGAGGTGGCATTACTCGTCCAACTGGTGCATATGAGTGTCTCATTGATGCAAAAACAGGAACAATTATTGAAGCACGAAAATTGTAAAACCCAAGCAAGCCGCTTGGGTTTTTATTGACGTTTAATCGATTCAACGATTTGAAACTCGCCATTCCAACGGACAGCACGGTAATACGCATCGTGATAAAACGTAAACCATGCACCGTTTTCCATTCCATAGGCGAGCCATTTTTGTTTAGCGAAAATGGACGTCATCGGATAATCATCATACGCCATCACCCAAAGCGGATTTTGATGTGCATGCGTCGGCATTAAATCACCGAGATGAACGGCTGTTTCTCCTTCAGATGTAATAATAATAATGGCATGTCCATCACTATGACCGCCTGTATGAATCATCGTAACACCAGAAACGACTTCTAACTTCTCAGCAAACGTATCCACTTGCTCGACAATCGCTTCCCAGTTTTCTTTCCAATACGTATTGCGAGAACGAATATTTGGCTCTTTCATCTCCGCCCATTCCACTGCCGATGTAATAATGCGCGCACGCGGAAACGTGGGAACGAGTTTATTTTCTTCCCATTTTGTTAAGCCGCTCGCATGATCGAAGTGCAAATGCGTCATTAATACAAGATCAATGTCTTCAGGAGTTAAAGAAAGAAGCGCAAACTGCTTTTCTAAGTCAGATTCTTCCGTTACACCAAAGTTTCGTTTTTGCTTCTCATTCAATTTTCCTTTTCCAATGCCTGATTCAATTAATATGTTTTTCCCATCTACTTGCAATAAAATCGGATCCGTGCGAAGCGGAATTTGATTTTGGTCGTTGCATGGGTATTTTTTCATCCAAAGCGGCTTGGGCACGACACCGAACATCGCTCCCCCATCCAAATGTGTAATTCCCCCATTCAACCACGTCATCGTTATTCGACCGATCGTTAATTTCTCCATCAGTTCTCCCCCTCTCATGATTTATTTTAACATTACAAAAATATTCAGAAAAGAAAAAAACCTATGCCCAATTACGACATAGGTTTTCGATATTTTACTTCACAGCGATAAATCGGATTTCCTTTTTCAGAAAACTTTTGTTCATACTCTGTCATGACATTTCCTTCGAAATCGCTTCGATGGAGATCAAGGCTGACATATTGAAGAACTAAACCGTATTGAGAAAAGCTGACAAGGGAATATTCAAACAATCCACGGTTATCTGTTTTAAAATGAATTTCCCCTTCATCGACTAAAATGTTTTCATACAGCTCCAAAAATGAACGATATGTTAACCGTCTTTTCTCATGTCGCTTTTTTGGCCACGGATCGGAGAAATTTAAGTAAATACGCTCGACTTCTCCCTTTGCAAAAATGTTTGTTAATTCTTTCGCATTCACATTCAGTAAACGTAAATTTGGCAAGTCGTTTTCAATAAGCTTGTCCAGCGCACATACAATGACGCTTTCATATAACTCAATGCCGATATAGTTGATATGTGGATGCATTTTCGCCATTTCCGTGATAAAGCGACCTTTCCCTGTCCCAATTTCAATATGAATGGGATGGTCGTTTGCAAACAATTCATGCCAACGGCCTTTATATTGTTCCGGTTGTGGAATGATATATTGTGGGTATGATGCAATTTTTTCTTTCGCCCAAGGCTTATTTCGTAAACGCACGTCTCATCCTCCGTTTCTTTGCATATAAAAAGATAAAAATGGCCATATTATAAAATGAATAGGGGGATGAACATGGCCATTAATCATGAGCATCAATTAACCGTGTTAAAAGACATTTTATCAGAGCATCAACTTGATCGTTCAGGGACAGTAGCCGAATGTGAACAAATTGAACGGCTCGCCAAATCATTAATAGCGAACGATGCTGTCCATTCTGAACTCAAACAAACATTATCCCATATTTACACGTACAGTCAAAACGGAAAAAATGCAACTGATCTTTCTTCACACATCGATCAACATGAACAACAACTCGCTGAATGGATGGATCAATTAACGTAACACATGCTCGAGGAAATGCAACAATCGTTGCATTTCCTTTTCATTATTCCGCCCTTTATGCCATGCAAGCAACACGATCGTCTGAGCCAACGTATACCATTTCATGCGCAACATCAATTGATCATTGAACGGTAAACCGTATTGCTCTAACCAGCTCTCCCATTGTTCTCTTGGAATGTAAGCATACAACAACACCCCGATATCAATGGCCGGATCAGCAATCATCGCGCTATCCCAATCAATTAAATAGAGCTGGTTATCTTCTGTTAACAACCAATTGTTATGATTCATATCACAATGACAAACGACATAACCCTCATGATACACATCATTTACATGTTTCTCTAGAAACGCAATAGCCTGTTGCACGACAGCATTTTCTTTTATGACACATTCGTTCTTTTTCACTTCCTCTAGCAAACGATTCGGCAATAAAGGTTTTTTACCGAGCCGTTCCATCATCGCTAACAATTCTTTTGAGCGATGAATTTTTCGAAGCAGTTGGGCAACTTGTTTGCTAGTCATATCGTGCGGCTTTAATTCGCGCGCTTGTAAAAACTGCTGGGCTGTAATCACATCCCCGTTTTCCATTCGTTTCGTCCAAACTAATTTTGGAACGATTCCTTCTGCCGACAAAACAGCTAAAAATGGAGAAGAGTTGCGCTTTAAAAACAACTTCTTCCCATCATGCTCCGCAATATATGCATCCCCTGTCGCACCGCCTGCTGGGGAAATTTCCCACTCCTTACCTAGTAACTGTTCCAAGTGAGCTCACCTTTCGACTTAGTCAAAATAAAAATAGCGATTGTCATCTTACTAGATTTTATCTTTCTGATCGTTTCCACGTCAACATTCAATTAATACCCACGTACCAATTCCATTTATTTCAACAAACTGTTCGTATACTTTTCCTATTTCTTCTTGATTTGAACTAAAAACGACTTTCCATTCCCCTTCAGAAAGAGGCAACGTCGTTTTCTTTTCTTCATTATGGTGAACGACAACAATTTGTTCCCATGGACCGTACAGTCCAACATCAACAAGCTGATAAGCAATGACAGATGGATGTGTATCGTAAAACTTCATATGCCGTCGGACTTGATCAGCAGTCAAAAAACGAAACGCACCGTGTCTTTTACGAAGCGCAATGAGAAGCATCATTTCCCGCACGTCTTCTTCCCAATCATTTTTGCGTTCCCAATCGATTTGGTTTACTTCGTCAGGAGCATTATAGCTATTTTCAATCCCTCGTTTCGTTCGATAAAACTCTTGACCGCTATGCAAAAAAGGAATGCCTTGAGATAATAAAACGATCGCTGTCGCTAGCTTTTGACGTTTCCGTCGAATATATTCGCTCTCATGTGCATTGGCAATCATCATTTTATCCCATAGCGTATGGTTATCGTGACATTCGACATAATTCACACTTTGCCTTGGCGAAAAGAAAAGATGAATACTTCCGCGAATCGCTTCCATTACTGCTTCTTTATATGAGCAATCCCCTAATGCAAATCCTCGATCACGAACTTGAAACGTGCTGCCTTTTACATAGTCGCGAAATTGATCATTAAAATAAGCGATGCGTGGGGTATGTTTTGCGTTCGCAATCATCGTCTTTTTTTCGCGAGGCAACGGAGTAGCTAGCTCCCAACCTTCCCCGAGCACAATGACTGTCGGATCTATTGCATCAATCGCTCGACGGACGTCATTCATCGTATCTATATCTAAAATGCCCATTAAGTCAAAACGAAATCCGTCAACACCATATTCGTTTAGCCAATGCATGACGGAATCAATAATAAATTTACGTACCATTTTCCGCTCAGATGCTAAATCATTTCCAACTCCTGTCCCGTTTGACGGATAGCCATTTGATCCGTATCGAAAATAATAACCAGGAACAAGATGTTCAAACGACGATGTTTCTCGAATATATACGTGATTATATACAACGTCTAAAATAACGCGAATACCTTCGTTTTGAAACGCACGAATCGCCCGCTTTAACTCGATAATACGCGCATATGGATCGGTTGGATCGGTTGCGTAACTCCCTTCTGGGGCGTTGTAATGAACGGTGTTGTATCCCCAATTGTACATTTGAAGGGGCTGAAGTTCATCCACTCCTTCAAAATCTTGCACAGGCATGAGTTGAACATGTGTCACACCGAGCTGTTTCACGTACGAAAGACCTGTCACCGTTTCGTTCGGTCCAAATGTATCTCGCTCCGTTAAACCGAGATATTTCCCTTTATGTTTCACCCCACTTTTAGGATGAATCGTGAAATCACGCACGTGCATTTCATAAATGATCGCATCCGTCATAGAAATAAACGGAGGCATGGTCGGTTTCGGGATATTTATCTTCGTCAGGTCAATGACAACACCATATGTGCCGTTTACTGAAACAGCTTTTGCATAAGGATCAACCGCCTCACGCCAAACAAAATTCACATACGTCATATACGTATAAAAAAATCGTTCAACATTTTCATAAATGGTATACGTCCATACCCCTTTTTGTTCTCGTATCATTTCATAAGTTGTTTCTTCTTTCGTCGTTGGATTAATAAGCTTTAGTAACACGTTTGTAGCAGTTGGCGCCCACACTTTAAACGTCGTTTTTTCCGGTTTGTACATTGCACCGAGATCGTTCCCGTCATATGCATATAAATCATCGAACGCTTTTGTTCGCATTACTGCCCCTACTTGTAGAGGGGCTTGCCATCCTTCTTCTGTATAAACAACATATCGTTTTCCTAATTCAACAATAAAAGGGACAGTACATTCATATTTTGTAAATAAGTGTTGTCTTTCTGTTGAACGAATCGTTAAACGGTATGCTGTTTGTTCTTTATCACATAAAAAAAATATCGGTGCACGCTCGTGAACAACATCGTTCGGTATTAAAATTGTAATGACTGTCAGTTCATCTAAGTAGGCTTCAAACGGTTGTTGTTTAAACATTGTCGGTCACCAACTTCCACTTTTTAAATGAATGGTTTTTGTTGTAAAATGGATAAATAGGGGGGGAGAAATGATGTATTCATGCATTTCATGTAGCGTTCCATTTCCACTTTTACCATCTGGTTACTTACTTATTATGCAAGAACAACAAAAAAAGTATTTATGTTATTCGTATGATTCATTACAACAATTAGCGACATATGTAGAAACGATCCATGAAAAAGAAAAAATGTTAGCGACGTTATGTACAAACCCTGATGTGCCAGAATCGTTCGTTCCACTTCATGAATTAAGCATGCGAATTATGCATGCAGATGTTGTCCAATGCATCACAAATGAACCGTTGATGAGTTATTTACAACCGATTGTTCATACGAATACCGGGGACGTTTTTGCCTACGAATGTTTATTACGTTCACAACGATTTTCGCCTGGTCAGCTTTTTTCCGTTGCCAAACAAACAGGTTTGCATACGTTTTTAGACCGTCGAGCACGTGAAGAAGCGATTCGATCACGCACAAAAATAAAAAAAGGGATTAAAAGTTTCATCAACTTTTTACCATCAACAATTTACAATCCTGAATTTTGTCTTCGACATACATTTTCCATCGTCGAACAATATAACGTAGCGCCTGAAGATCTCGTATTTGAAGTTGTTGAGACAGAGAAAATTGTTGATATTGACCATTTAAAAAACGTATTTGCCACATATAAGCGCTCAGGTATGAAAGTCGCTTTAGATGATGTCGGTGCAGGTTTTTCAACGATCGACATGCTTACGTTATTGCAACCCGATTATGTAAAAATCGATCGGCACTACATTCAAAACTGCGACAAAGAAGAAGAAAAGCAGGCGTTCTTAAAGGAAGTCACTCGAATCGCCAACACGCTTGGCATTCACGTACTTGCCGAAGGAATTGAACGAAAAGAAGAATTAGACTACTGCCGAGAAATTGGCATTCCGTTTGCCCAAGGATATTATATCGGCAAACCGAGTCCAGATCCGCTATAAAAAGAGGCTGACCGTTACTCATCAGCCTCTTCAAATTGTTCTACAACGAGCGGATCGTAGTAACGCGCATCACAATATGTCAGCAATGATTGAGCTGCCTTCAACTGCATATGCTTCAGCGGCATCGTCAATTGTCTTAGCGACATAAACCATGCCTCATAATGTCGCCGATCAATGATTTCAAGATCGCTTGGTGCATAACGATAATCAATATATCCTTCACGATTGATTAACAATTTTTTTATCGGCATATCGACGGCAAATTGTTTATAAATCGTTTGAACAACTTTTTCTGTTCGGTGAAGGGAAATCATCGGATTGACGATTTTTCGTTCCACATCGTCAACCATCTCCGTCCAAAATCGTTCAGCCGAGCCGACAATAATGTTGTTTTTTCGTTCTTCTGTAAACGCAATACACCAAGTCGTTGTCGGACTAATTAAAATCGTATTTAGCTCGACAGGGGCTTTTTTCAATAAAAATACAGGTTTATACATACATAAGTATGTATCAGGAAAACGTTGCAAAAAATATTTTAATTGTACATCATAATAATATTTCGGATCAATAATAGATTCTTCCGTTAATGTTGAACTTGCCCAACGAATTTGCAGTTGAAACAGCTTTTCTAAAAATAATATTTTTAACTCTTCAAGCGTTCGCGGCTCAGACGTAATGGAAACGACAAATTCTTCCTCTTCGTTCGGCTGTTCGCTTTCATTTTCTATGTCTTTTACTTTTTTTCGTTTCCATAGTTGTTTCACTTTATCAAAAAGCGATGGCTCTTCTTCAAGCCATTTCCACGATTGTTGTGAATGCAGCTCCGTCCTCATCGCAAGTTGACCTGTCTCCCACGCCTGCTTCATTCGTTCCCATTGTTTTTTTTTCAAACGAATGAACTCGCTCGGGTAATGATAAATATCTAGTTCATAGCGCGAAATATAGTCTTGAAGCTTAATGAGCTGTCCCACACTGTAACCTCCAGCAACAAATAGTTACTTTCATTCTACAACAAAAGCAACAACGGGCAAAGAAGAGAAGCAAAAATTGCGCTTAACGTCATAGCAACGGAGCTAATCGCCGCTTCTTTTCTCCCAATTTCAAGCGCTTTTGCGGTACCAATACCGTGAGAAGCTGCCCCAAGACCACTTCCAATCCCTAAAGCTGTTGTAATGTGCAAACGTTGAAAAAGAATCGGACCAAACATTGCACCAAAAATTCCCGCAATCATGACATATACAGCAGCAAGCGTCGGTATACCGTCAATCAACTTTGCAATATCCATCGCAACAGGCGATGTGACCGATTTGGGAATGATGGAACGAACAATTTTTTCTGGCAAATGAAAAAGACGTGCGAACAATAAACCGCTCCCCATTCCAATGATCGTGCCGAAAAATGTGCTACATAACAATGGCCATAAAAACTGTTTTAACGTATGCCGATGTTGATAAAGTGGCAAAGCTAACGCGACAACTGCTGGACCAAGCAAATGAGCGAGCCATTTCCCTCCAGTCATATATTGTTCATACGACAAATGAAAAAGCGATAACGTGATGATGATGACTACCGTGCTTGTTGCGACGGGTACGAGCAACGGAAAATAAAAGCGAGCATACAATTTGCGCATCGCTATATATACGACGATCGTCCATATGAGCAAACTGACGCCAATCATGCCCCTTTCACCTCACGCACTCGCTTCTGCTCACGTGTTTGTGCCCATTGCCCAATAAAGCCAGCAAACACCATGACCATCATTGTGCTGACGATCACAATGACAACGGACCATATTCCCTTCCCTGAAAAAAGCTCAACATAGTCCATGACTCCAACCGTTGCTGGGATAAATAAAAGCGTTAAGTGAGATAAAAGCATATTTGCACCACGCGCAACCCACTTTTCTTTTACGATTCCGGTCATTAATAATAAAAATAACAGCAACATGCCAATCATACTCCCCGGAATTGGAATGTGTAGCAGTTGCTGAATGAACGAACCGATCATATACAACGCATACAATCCCCCGATTTGAATGACCGTAATCCCCATCTTTTCTCACCCTCTTATTAAATTATGAAAGAGGAAAACGCATCAGCGGCTTATATTTCGGCGTTTGATCCATATGTGTTTCATATAACACAACGTCATGGACGAAAAAGCGAATGTCTTCTCCTTCCATTTTTCTCGGATATGTTTCAAGCGAGAACGGAAACGATCCACTCCATTTTTTCGCCAACGTAATATGCGGTGTAAACGGTCGTGAATCAAGCGAAAAACCGATGCGCTGGCACACGTTATACACATCTTGACGAAGAGAAAACAAACGCGGTTCCTCTTTCACTCCATACCATAAAATACGAGAACCGAATGAGTACACCTCGCTCAGTTGTAACGAAAATGACTGATGTTTTTTTACTACATCTGGCATCATCTCTGCAATTTGCTTTCGCTCCGTTTCGGTTGCCCGACCTAAAAACGCAAGCGTTATATGATAATCGGCTTCATGAACGAACAACCGAAATGGCGCTCCCCATTCAGAAATAAAAGCATGCAGCCGCTTTTTCACCTCGTTTGGTAGAGGAATTGCCAAAAAGTAGTGCATCTATCGTCCCACCTTTTAATTTTCTAAATTTTATCAAAATTCATATAGTTTTCGCAACGTCTTTTTCGACTGCCAAGCAAAAATCACCATGCCACCAAACGTCAACAATCCAAAAAATAAATATACATGCTCAATTGTCCAACGTTCTAAAATATACCCTCCTACAAATGTACAAAACCAGCTCCCGAGCCCGTTTCCAACTGTAGCATAAAGCGATACAGCTGTTGTACGTACGTGTGCAGGAGTGACGTCGCGCACATATTGTAGCGCAGCTGGAATAAATAAACCGACGGACGCCCCTTGTACGATTGTCGTGGCATACACGATCATTAACGGTGGTTCAAAAAAGTAAAATAACCAACGAGCGCAAGATAATGCTGTGGCAACGAATAAAACATTCATCATGCCAAACTTTCGCACGACCCCGTCAGCAAATTTCATAAACGGCGCTTCGCTTCCTGCTGCTAATAAAAAGGCAAAGCCGACCCCTGCAAGCGTTCCACCTAAATCAGTAATCAAAATGCCAAAATAAAAATTGTTGGCATAAATTGGACCAAAGACAAGAAACGTCGTCAACAAAAACAAAAGAAACGGTGGAATGCGAACTAACTCTTTCATTCCTTCACGAATGTTCACTTTCGCACTTGACTGCTCTTTTGGCAACTTCCATGCAAGCACACTCGACGTAATGAGTAAAGCAACGAAAATGTAAAAAATGAAGCGAAGATGAAACATCTGAGCAATTTGTCCAGCAATCGGGACAGCAGTCGCAAACCCAAGCGCTCCCCAAAGGCGAATCGAGCCATACCGTTCGTTTGCTTTTTGTACGTAATGAAGCGTGATACTATCAGATAATGGAACAATACCACTTTGCATAACAGCAAGTAGCGCGGCAATAATAAGCAACCACATATAAGAATGAACGAGCGAATACATAAAACCAAAAAAAGCTGTTCCTAGTAAAGATACGATTAACACTTGAACCGGTTGACGCGTATAATCGCTTACCATTCCCCAAATTGGTTGAATAAAAATCATAACAATAGGGCTAATGGACATAATCATCCCGATTTCTGTTCCTGACAATCCAACTTCATCTTTTAAATACACAGATAACAAAGGAAAAAGCGATCCAAAACTAAAAAACTGTAAAAAGTAAAATATGCGAAAAATACGTGTATACACAAAAATCCCCCATATCAAATAAAATAATGAAAAAGCACCGTCATGAGCGACGGCACTTTTCATTATAACATATTTTTGGAAATTGTCATTTTGCTAATTCATAAATCGCTTGGGCATAAATGGCTGTTGCTTTAAACAAATCATCGATAAACATATATTCGTCTTTTTGATGCGCCACATCTGGACGATTCGGGAATAATGGACCGAACGCTACTCCTGCTTGTAAAGAACGCGCATACGTTCCACCACCGATCGCAAGCAATGATGCTCGTTCGCCCATCTGCTCTTCATATACGCGTTGCAACGTTTGAACGAGCGGATGATCTTTTGCGACATAATGTGGTGAGGAGTTCGAAAAGTTGTTTAATACGAACTGATGACGTTTAGCTACTTGCTCAATGATTTCTTTTGTGCGCGTCATATCGTTCGTGACAGGGTAACGTAAATTGAGCCCCATCTTTCCCCCACGTTCGTTCGTATACGAAAGAACACCGACGTTAATCGTTAAATCCCCAAGTTCCTCGTTTGTATGCGCAACACCTAATCGCTTTCCGCGCGTATCTCCATAAAAAAATTGCGACACAAATCGAACAAATTCATTAGCTTGTGCATCTAGTGTTTCATTTGCTAAAAATTTCGCGAGCCATATGCCTGCATTCACCCCATTGTTCGGTTCCATCCCATGTGCAGAAACACCACGAAGGCGCAACGTAAGTGTGTCACCATCCCCATGTGCTTCCCCTTCAAGCGCATGCGTACGTAAAAATGTAAGAAAACGCTCTTTCATGTCGTTTTCATTCGTTAACTGCAATATAGCTTCTGCAAAATCTGGAACCATATTGTATCGCTGACCAGCTTGAAACGAAAGAAGAATATCATCATGCACTTGTTTATTCATTGGTTGCTGAATGAGATCAAAATCAGCAATTCCTTTTTCAGCATATATAATTGGAAAATCGGCATCTGGAGCAAATCCAATTGTCGGCATTTGTTCCGTTTGAAAATATCGTTCGACACATTGCCAATCGCTTTCTTCATCTGTTCCAATAATCATGCGTACGCGCTTAGAAAGCGGCAACCCGAGCTCTTTGACAATTTTCATCGCATAAAACGCAGCAATTGTCGGACCTTTGTCATCTAATGCGCCGCGCGCATAAATTTTTCCATCCACAATCGTTGCCCCGAACGGATCAAACGTCCAACCGTCACCAGCAGGAACAACATCAACGTGACATAATATGCCAACAATCTCTTCCCCATCTCCCATTTCAATATGCCCTGCTAATCCATCAACATTTTTTACGGCAAATCCTTCTTCTTCCCCTCGTTTTAACATATAACAAAGCGCTTCGTACACTTCTTTTCCTAAAGGTGCTTCTTGCGTTGCGGTCTGCTCATTTCGTACGCTCGGAATACGCAAAAACGTTTGTAAATCTTGTAAAAATACCTTTTCTCGTTTTTTCACTTCTTCCATCCAATTGATGTTCATCGTCACTTTCCCCTTTCTTTAAGAAAAATATGGTTTTAATTGTGTTAATATTGTGTAAAATTCAGCAAATTTATAGCATTTTTCTTACGTTTTCGTGTAAAATAAATAGTGAGACATCTAGTTTTTCATCTTTGTTGTACCATGCGAATGATGTGACGATAGGGAGTGATCATTTGAAACCATCTACCGATCGCATGCTAACCCGTATTAAGTCCGTCTACATGTTCATTAGCGAAAGAGGAACAGTGACAACGCAAGAGCTCGTGGACGAATTCGGCATTACTCCACGAACGATTCAGCGGGATTTAAACGTGTTAGCATACAACGACTTAATTCACAGCCCTAGCAAAGGTAAATGGACAACAACTAAAAAAAGAGTGAAGATGTCATCATAACGAAATGCATATAGACGGAACCTGATTAGTGCAGGTTCCTATTTTTTGTCTTCTCCTTTTAATAAAGCCATTTCTTCATCAGTCAACTCACGATATTCCCCCGGTTCTAACGTTTCATCGAGCGGAATCGGTCCCATTTGTATGCGTTTTAAGTAAATGACACGTTTACCAACTGCCTGAAACATTCGTTTAATTTGATGAAATTTCCCTTCTGTAATCGTGATGCGCACATCTGAACGCAAACCGGAACGAATGATGACAAGCTCTGCTGGCTTTGTTTCATATCCATCGTCAAGCACGACACCGCGTCGAAATGCTGCAATATCATCTTCTGTCACTTCCCCATCAATAATTGCTTCATACGTTTTCGGTACATGCTTTTTTGGTGATAATAGCTGATGAGCAAGTTGACCATCGTTTGTTAACAACAGTAGCCCTTCCGTATCTTTATCAAGCCGTCCGACTGGAAATGGATCAAAAATACGATCTTCCTCTTCCAGTAAATCAACGACTGTTTCCTCCACAGCATCCTCTGTTGCTGAAATGACCCCTTTTGGTTTATTCATCATTAAATAAATAAACGGTTTATACTCTACTTCTTCTCCCCATACGGTAACGACTTGTTCTTTCGGATTGACGTGTGTTTTTGCATCTTTCACCGTCATCCCATCGACTTTGACAACCCCTGCTTTCAATAATTTTTTCACTTCTTTTCTCGTTCCATATCCCATGTTTGCTAGCAGTTTATCAATGCGCAACATAAAAATCCCTCCAAATGTTTTTCTTTTTTAGGCGTTCGTCCATACACCTATGTCAACTGTCACATATACTGCCTACGTAACAATTAAAGCGAAAGGAGTTTTCCAAATGGACGAACGCCAACAACAGCAACAAATGCCGGGCATGCCTTATTACGGGGGCTCTCCATTTACACCAGGATTCCCTGGTGGATTTCCGGGCACACCAGGATTTCCTGGAACACCAAGTTTTCCAAGCGGCTCTCTTGAACGTCGAGTTGATCGCCTCGAGCGCATCACAGAACGCCAACAACAACAAATTAACAACTTAAATCGACGTCTTCAACGCGTTGAACGTCAACTCGGATTCCCATTTAGCAGCGACTTTTAATACAAAGAAGAAGGCTATGACAAAGCCTTCTTTTCTTTCTTTTTTAAAAATGAAAAGCGGTTCCCAAATAACGCATATAACAAATTCGAACGTTCACTTAAATAAAAGTAAACAGCCGCTCCGATCAATCCGCCGAGTGCAACGATGATGACCGATTGGATCATGCTACCGTTGTAATGAAGAAAACGGTCCATCAGTTTTGCGACCGGCCAAACGACAGCACACATTATTGTTGTTAAAATCCCCATAAACAACATACGCTTGGCAACAAAATGATAACGATAATTTGTATACCGTTGAATGACCCATAAGTTTAAACTAACCGACAAAGCGTATCCAATCGTCGTTGCCAAAATAGCTCCTACCGTTTCAAACGAAACAATGAGTATGTAGTTAAAAAATAATTTAAACAATAATCCGATACATAAACTAATGACGGTAAATTTTTGTTTATTAATCCCTTGTAAAATGGCCGCCGTCACAGAAAATAAAGCAAAGAAAATAGCGGTCGGTGCGTATGCCCGCAACACCTGTGTGCCAAGTGGATCGTAGCTGTAAAAAGCGGCATATACATATTCAGATAAAAGCGCCATGCCAATGACTGCCGGCAACGTAATAAACATAACGACTTGAAACGTGTCATTTAAATATTTTTTTAGTTGCTTGCTCTCTCCTTGCACATACGCTTTCGTAATCGTCGGAATGAGCGTTAAGCTAAATGACGTCGCTAATGTTACTGGGATAATGACAAGCTTTTGTGCCCATACGTTGAAAATGCCGTATGCGTCCTCTGAAATGGCACCGAGCCCGATGCTTGCCATCGCTTTATTAAACGTAAATTGGTCAATGAGTTGATATAAAGGCATTGCTAAGCCAACAAAAGCAAACGGGGCAGCATAGGCAATCAATTCTTTATACATCTCTTTTAATGACATATGGATCGTACCGCGATCTTGCTTTAATAGTTCATCTAAAAACGATTTTCGCTTAAACCAATACATGAATAAAACAGCTAGTCCACCAACCGCACCGATAAATGCTGCAAACGTCGCCACTTGAATAGCCGTCACAAGCGAGCCGTCGAAGATGCGTAAAACGATGTAACTCCCTGCAAGCAAAAAGATGATGCGGACAAGTTGTTCAACGACTTGCGACAACGCTGTCGGCCCCATCGATTCATGACCTTGAAAAAACCCTCGAATTAAACTCATCATCGGCACAAGCAATAAAGCGAAACTAACTGCGCGAATGACAGAAGTAACATCCGCAATCGAGTTGCCGTGTCCGTCATCATTGACGACAAACGGGGCTAATAACGGGGCACTCATATATAAAATGAGCCAAGCGAGAAACCCTGTGATCGCCATTAACGTCATACCTGAACGAAACAATTTTCGTCCAATCGCATATTCGCCAAGTGCATTATATTTCGAGACAAACTTTGATACAGCTAGCGGCACCCCCATCGTTGCTATACTAATAAACAACGTATACGGAACGTAACCGTACGAATAAAGCGCTCCCCCTTGTTTCCCAACAAGTTGATAAAACGGGAAGACGTATATAAGTCCTAATATGCGTGATAAAAACACGCCTCCCGTTAAAATAAATGTGCCTCTTAACAACTTTGACGATGACATATTATCCCTTCCTTAACGGATTCATTGCTCCACCTATTTTAGCACACTTTTTTCTTTTCCATAAAATCATTATAATCATAACAGAAAGGACGTGAAAATGATGACATATGATGTCGTAGTCATCGGCGGGGGGCCGTCAGGATTAATGGCAGCGATCGCTGCTGGTGAACAAGGTGGACGCGTTCTCCTTCTTGATAAAGGAGATAAACTCGGACGAAAATTAGCCATTTCGGGCGGTGGCCGTTGTAATGTGACAAATCGACGACCAGTCGATGAACTCATTCAACATATCCCAGGGAACGGTCGTTTTTTATATCGTGCCTTTTCTATGTTTAATAATGAAGATATTATTCGCTTTTTTGAACGGCTTGGCGTTCCATTAAAAGAAGAAGACCACGGACGCATGTTTCCGGTAAGCGACAGCGCACAATCTGTCGTACAAGCTCTTCTTCGTGAATTGAAACGATGGCGTGTCGACGTTCGGGTTCATACCCCTGTAAAAGACATCGAATATAAAGATGGAGCAGTGTATGGCGTAACGCTGCAAACAGGGGAGATGATCCGGACGAAAGCGGTTGTTGTTGCCGTTGGAGGGAAATCTGTGCCGCATACCGGTTCGACAGGTGACGGTTATGCGTGGGCAGAAAAGGCTGGACATACGATTACAGAACTGTTTCCAACGGAAGTGCCTATTATTTCACATGAACCTTTTATTCAAAATCGGACGTTACAAGGACTATCATTGCGCGATGTGGCATTAAGCGTATTAAACGAAAAAGGGAAACCAATCGTCACACATCGGATGGATATGATTTTTACACATTTCGGTATTTCAGGACCAGCGGCATTACGATGTAGCCAATTTGTTGTGAAACAGTTAAAAAAACAATCGTCTGTGAACATGACGATTGATGCGTTGCCAGATGAAAAAGGGGAAATATTATTTCAACACATTGTGCGCACCATGAAAGAAGAGCCGAAAAAAGCAATAAAAAACATTGTCAAAGCAATCATGCCGCTCCCAGAACGATATGTACTATTTTTGCTTGAGCAAACAAAGATCGATCCACAAACGGTCGCAACCACATTAAGTCACGACAAAGTGCGCACATTTATTGCGGCATGTAAAACATTCACTTTTTCTGTTCACGGAACGTTACCGCTTGAAAAAGCGTTCGTCACAGGCGGCGGTGTATCGGTCAAAGAAGTACATCCGAAAGAAATGGCATCTAAACTTATGAAAGGTTTATATTTTTGCGGAGAAATTTTAGATATTCACGGTTACACAGGAGGTTATAACATTACTGCAGCGCTCGTGACTGGTCGGCTTGCTGGCATGCATGCTGCGATATATGCGAAACAATAAGATCGTAAACGAGCGATCTTATTGTTTCTAAGGCAATCATGACATTTCAGTTACTCAAGTTCGCCGTCCCATCCGAGCATCCCGTCAATGACGTTACACACATCGTAACCATGCGCCTCTAAATAACGACACACATGCTCACTACGAACACCAGAACGACAAATAATGACATACGTTTCATTTTTGTCTAGCTCGTTCATTCTTTCCGGAATATCCCCCATTTTTATATGTATCGCTGATGGAATCATTCCAAAGGCGACTTCTTCATCTTCGCGTACATCAATAACATGAACGCGCTCACCTGTTTGTATCATTTGTTTTAATTGTGCTGCTGTTATTTCTTTCATCGATCTCTCCCTTTCTTTTAACGAAAGCCTCCCACAGCGTATGTGAGAGGCTTGTTTGCGATTAATTTGCAACAATGTTCACTAGTTTTCCTGGGACAGCGATCACTTTACGTACAGTTTTCCCTTCAATTTGTTCTTTAATTTTTTCGTCTTCCATTGCCAATTGCTCAAGCTGTTCTTTTGTTGCATCAGCAGGAACGTGTAGTTTCGCACGCACTTTTCCGTTTACTTGAATGACGATTTCGACTTCATCTTCGACTAATTTCGCTTCATCGTATGCTGGCCAAGCTTCGTATGCGATCGTATTGTTATGTCCAAGCTTCTCCCATAATTCCTCAGCAATATGTGGACAAACTGGCGACAGTAACTTCACGAATCCTTCCATATACACTTTCGGTAATACAGGCGCTTTATATGCTTCGTTAATAAACACCATTAATTGTGAGATCGCTGTATTGAAGCGAAGCGCCTCGTAATCTTCTGTTACTTTTTTCACCGTTTGGTGATATACACGTTCAAGCGTATCTGTTTCTGGATTGTCAACGATTTTCGGATTTAATTGACCGTCTTCTTCAACAAATAGACGCCATACGCGATCTAAGAAGCGACGTGCACCGTCAAGCCCCTTTGTCGACCATGCGATCGACGCTTCCAAAGGTCCCATAAACATTTCATATAAACGCAACGTATCCGCTCCGTGACTTTCCACAATATCGTCCGGATTGACAACATTTCCTTTCGACTTACTCATTTTCTCATTGTTTTCTCCAAGAATCATTCCTTGGTTAAATAGCTTTTGGAACGGCTCTTTCGTTGGCACAACGCCGATATCGTATAAAAATTTATGCCAAAAACGTGCATACAATAAGTGCAACACCGCATGTTCTGCCCCGCCAATGTAAATGTCGACCGGCAACCATTTTTCAAGCTTTTCAGGATCAGCTAATTGCTTATCGTTATGTGGATCGATGTAACGCAAATAGTACCAACAACTTCCTGCCCATTGCGGCATCGTATTCGTTTCACGGCGTCCTTTTTTACCTGTTTTCGGGTCAACGACGTTCACCCACTCTTCGATGTTCGCAAGCGGTGATTCACCTGTTCCTGATGGTTTAATTTCATCTGTTTTCGGCAACACAAGCGGCAACTCTTCTTCTGGCACTGGCGTCATCGTTCCATCTTCCCAATGGATGATCGGAATCGGCTCGCCCCAATAACGTTGACGGCTAAATAACCAATCGCGAAGGCGATACGATACTTTTTTCTCTCCTTTTCCGTTTGCCTCTAGCCATTCAATCATTTTTTTCGTTGCTTCTTCTTTATTCAAACCGTTTAAGAAATCAGAGTTCACATGTTCGCCGTCTCCTGTATAAGCCTCTTTTGAAATATCCCCACCAGCAACAACTTCTTTGATTGGCAAATGAAACTTTTTCGCAAATTCATAATCACGCTCGTCGTGTGCTGGCACCGCCATAATTGCCCCTGTGCCGTAACTCATTAGCACGTAATCAGCGATCCAAATTGGCAATTTCTCACCATTGACTGGATTGATTGCATACGCCCCCGTAAACACACCTGTTTTTTCTTTCGCTAAATCGGTACGTTCGAGGTCGCTTTTACTTTGAATTTGTTTTAAATACGCATCAACAGCTTCCTTCTGTTCCGGTGTTGTAATTTTTTCAACGAGCGGATGTTCAGGGGCTAACACGGCATAAGTGGCACCGAATAACGTGTCTGGACGCGTTGTAAACACCGTAAACGTTTCATGATGCCCGTCGACTTGGAAATGAATGTTTGCTCCTTCCGAACGACCGATCCAGTTGCGCTGCATTTCTTTAATGCTTTCTGGCCAATCAAGTTCTTCTAAATCTTCAAGCAAACGATCCGCATACGCTGTAATGCGAAGCATCCATTGCTTCATCGGCTTGCGAATGACCGGGTGTCCCCCGCGCTCACTTTTTCCATCGATCACTTCTTCGTTCGCCAATACCGTCCCTAGCGCTGGGCACCAGTTCACCGGCACTTCATCCATGTACGCTAATCCTTTTTCATATAACTTTAAGAAAATCCATTGTGTCCATTTGTAATAGTTCGGATCAGTCGTATTCACTTCACGATCCCAGTCATACGAAAAACCTAATGATTTAATTTGACGGCGGAAGTTGTTAATGTTTTTTTCCGTAAATTCGGCCGGGTCATTTCCTGTATCTAGCGCATATTGCTCAGCTGGCAATCCGAACGCATCCCATCCCATTGGATGCAATACGTTATATCCTTGCATGCGCTTCATACGTGCTAAAATGTCCGTCGCTGTATATCCTTCTGGATGACCGACATGCAATCCTGCACCAGATGGATACGGGAACATGTCAAGCGCATAAAACTTTCGCTTTCCGTCATCTTCCGTCGTTTTGAACGTTTTATTTTCTTCCCAATACTTTTGCCATTTTTTCTCGATTTCACGATGATTAAAACTCACGTGACAAACCTCCTTTTTATCCATTTTAAACAAAAATGAAAAACAAAAAACCTCCCATCCCAAAAAGGGACGAGAGGATTCTCCCGCGGTACCACCCTTGTTAGCGCACGAATGGTGCACTCACTTTCATCATTAACGCAGATTCACGGCGCATGCTACTTCATTCGCACACGCAACTCCAAGGCGAGTTCGTAAACAAACTTCGGTTGACTCGCACCGTCCGTCAACTCTCTGCCGACCATTTGTTTACTACTACTCCTTTTCACCGTCATTTTCCATTATTTCATTATACACATTATTTTAAAAAATTTACGCCCTCGTTGCAAGTGTGTTCGGTAAATCGTATGAATGATATATGTATTAACAGAATAATCAAACAATTAAAAATATTATTAAGTCTTTTTATTCTATATTTAATGTATAATATTTAATGAATAATATTCCAAAAGAGGTAGGATTGACGAAGATGACTAAAAAATCTTTTCTCATTTTCTGTGCGCTCGTCAGCTTTCTTTTTTCCGGATGCCAGTCGGAACACATAAAAGGATTTATTGTTTTTGGGAAATGGGACGGTGTATATGTAGCAAAAAAAGATGATCCTTTCGTTCTTAATTTCATTTTATTAAGTGACAGCCCTCTAACAAACGTAACATCTATCGACTTTCCCGAGATCGCACATACAATTGATGACATGCAATATGATCTTATCGAAGGTGATAAATACAAAGACTTTCAATTATTTAATATCGCTGTCAATTTACATTTAAAAGAAGTAAGTAGCACGACAATATCTAAAATAACTCTCATATTTGATCAAAAATACAAAGAGACATTCCCGATCGGTCATATCAAGTTAGTTGTAAGCGAGAAGGGGATATTTACTCCACAAAATGAGTATGTGACAGCTTATCCAAATACGCAATTTTTTCAAGCAAAGCTGAAGAACATTTCAGAGCACACGATTCAAATAAAGCGTGTAACTGTAGAAAACAGTTTTTTACAGATAAAAGATGTAAAGATAAACGATAAATCAGAAAAACAGATCGTAGAGGCAAACGAAACAATAAATATTTATTTTACTCTCGCTGAAAAATCAGAACAAAAAGCTGACTTTTATATTGTTACACCAAAAATTGAATATGAATTAGCAGGAAAAGCATCAAGCACATATATTGATCCTGTTTTTTACGGAGTGACAACCCTTACTTCAGAAAAACTAGACGATATTTTAAAGAAAAACTGAGCTATTCCCCACTCGGAGCATCTCCGAGTGGGGAAATTATGTTTCGTTATGATATTCTGCTTTCGCTTCTTGCCCTTTTTTTGCATTCCTTTGTTTCACTTCTTTTATCGGATCACCGAAATCTTTCGCATGCAACGTTTTTTGTTCTGGATTGTTTTGTTTCGAACGTTTTTTCATCTGTTTCCTCCTAATGACGAAGTAAAATCATATCGTTTTGTAGTTGTTCAAGCTGTAGACGCATGCGGTGTAATTGTTCGCGCTGTTGGGCGTTACAGCTTAACGAAAAATGCGCCAAATCGTTCACCGCATGTTCAAGCATTTGCTGAGCTTTTACATATTCTGTATCGTTATAATGTTCAAGCTTGCTCGCTTCTGTATATTGTTCTTTTGCATAGCGAAGCACATCTTCACAATGTTGCAAAAACTCGTCCATCGACTGTCTTGTCGCCATACGCATCCCTTCCTTTCTTCCGTATCGCTTTATAGTTTGTACATTTTCTTGTCATTTATCACAGCGCCATTGAGTTTCCCGCTTAAATCGTGCTACAATGCTAAAATGATGCGAGGTGATGAACATGAATCCTTTTCCATATACGAACGACAAGAAACGATACCATACATGGAATTATCATTTACGCCAAACGTTCGGTGAAAAAGTTTTTAAAGTGTCGCTTGATGCAGGATTCGATTGTCCAAATCGCGACGGTACAGTGGCATACGGTGGATGCACATTTTGTAGCGCAGCTGGTTCTGGTGATTTTGCTGGCAGACGAACAGACGATTTAGTCACCCAATTCCATACGATTAAAGAAAAAATGCATACAAAATGGAAAGATGGGAAGTATATCGCCTATTTTCAAGCGTTCACAAATACACATGCCCCCGTTGACGTGTTGCGTGAAAAATACGAAACGGTATTATATTTAGACGGTGTCGTCGGTTTATCGATCGCTACACGCCCTGATTGTTTACCGGACGACGTCGTCGACTATTTAGCGGAATTGAATGAACGAACGTATTTATGGGTCGAGCTTGGTTTGCAAACGGTTCATGAACAAACAGCTACCTTAATTAACCGCGCGCATGACTTTTCATGCTATGTGGAAGGTGTAGAGAAGCTACGCAAACATGGCATTCGCGTTTGTGCCCATATTATTAACGGATTGCCGCTTGAAACGTACGACATGATGATGGAAACAGCAAAAACGGTCGCTCATTTAGATGTGCAAGGCATTAAAATTCATTTGCTTCATTTGCTAAAAGGAACGCCAATGGTGAAACAATACGAAAAAGGAATGCTTCAATTTTTAACGTTCGATGAATATGTTCAACTCGTTTGTGATCAGTTAGAAGTATTGCCGCCAGAAATGATCGTTCATCGCATTACAGGAGACGGTCCGATCGATTTAATGATCGGTCCAATGTGGAGCGTCAATAAATGGGAAGTGTTAAACGCCATCGATGCCGAATTAGAGCGTCGCAATAGTTATCAAGGAAAAAAATATGTGCGAAAGGAAGACAGACGATGAAGCTGATGCGCATTTTGCCATTTGCCCGTTCGCTCATCGACTTCGCTGTGAAAGAAGGCGATGTCGTCGTCGATGCAACGGTCGGCAACGGCCATGATACGCTTTATTTGGCTGAACGTGTCGGAGAGTCTGGGCATGTGTTCGGCTTCGACATTCAAGCACAAGCGATCGAAAACACAACAAAACGATTGCGTGAACACCACATGGAAGAACGGGTCACGCTTGTGCAAGCAAGCCACGCGGAGCTGCTTAGTCACATTCCTCTACAATACAAAGGACGCATAACCGGTGCGATGTTTAATCTCGGCTATTTGCCTGGAGGAGATAAACAAGTTGTGACAAAACCAAACTCAACCATTGCCGCCATTGAGCAATTGCTTGAAATCATGGCTCCTGAAGGAATTATTGTCCTCGTCATTTACCACGGTCATCCTGAAGGAGCGATTGAGCGCGATGCCCTTTTACAATACGTCTCAACGATCGACCAACAACGTGCACACGTCATTCGATACGAATTTATGAATCAAATCAATCATCCGCCGTTTATCGTTGCCATCGAAAAAAGATAAAAAAGTAGCGATCGGTCTTTCCTATCGCTACTTTTGCTTTGTTAGTGAAATATTTCTTCTAAATGAACAAACAAACCTGGAAAGCAAACAGATTGAACAGTTCCAACACTTACTTTAATATCCGCCTGCTCGTATAGCCTATCTTCATTTAATACATAAACGGTCACGGCTTGTTTCATCGGATTAACAATCCAATATTCTTTTACACCATATTCCATATATAAATTAAACTTCGTCACTAAATCGTGCGCTTGATTCGAAGGACTGAGTATTTCAACAATTAACGTCGGAACTCCGACATATTTTGTGTCTGTAAATCCCGTTTGATCACAAATAATGCTTAAATCAGGAATGACGAGCTTTCTTTCAGAACATGTTTCACTCACTAGCTCAATGTCTGTGGGAGCGGCAAATACTTTACATGTCTTTCCTTTCAAATAATTCCCGAATATTGTATGAAGATTGCTTGATACGAGTTGATGCTGGATGCTAGGTGAAGGTGTCATATAAACGACGCCATCAATATATTCTAATCTTTCATCACTATGTTGACGCATAATTAAATATTGTTCATACGTGACGTGTGAAAAGCGAGGTAACGACATATTCATCCCTCTCTTCTTTTCTTCCATTATACACCCGTTTTCTTCACGCATACATCCATTTTTGCCATTTTCGATACATTCGCCCGTTCCAATAAAAGAAATGAGATGTTACGCCACCTGAACGCAACAATTGTTTTGCCAGCTTACGAATCGCGTCTTGCTCGTGCACTTTTTCGTCCGATAAATATAGCCCGAGCAACCCCCGATGAATAAAACGATGAAATTCGCGATGTGGCAACTGTGCGATATGCCGATCTGCTTCTTCAACGAAATGACATAAACGAGCGAATAACGTTTCTTCATTCGGATAATAAAAACAAAAATTTAAATCTCCACCTTGCCGATCTTCTTCTTGATCAATCAAATAATCAAGTAAAATGTGCAGCCCTTGCACGTACGGGAAATAGCTATTTCGTACCCGTTCAGCAAGACGTTGATCAAACGAATCGGTACAAGCATAAGCGACTAAACAAAAAATACCGAGCGTTGACCCAGAACAAGCGGAAAATTCATACCATTCCATTTTCGGCAACAATGCTTCATGTTGGGCAAACCATTGCTTCAAACGCGGAATGCGTTCTTCTTTTTTCACATGTTTATGTACTTGTAAGTCGCAATAATATGATGCAAGTTCATGTAAAAACGGGGCGATGATATGATAATGCCGAACTTCTGCTAGCACCTGTTGGCACGTATCGACAAGGGCATGCAAATAACCACCATCATCTTGTTCCGCACGATAGCGATAATATGCTTCTTTTTTTGCCCCGACAGTTAATGCATGCATCATCGAATCGTGCAGTGCACGAAAATCAGTCGGATCGAGCGATGTGCTTCGATCGCATAAATTATCTAAGTAATCGCTAATTGTTTGATAAGCAACGATAAAACGAATGCATCGCTCCATCTCTTTTCCAGCCAGCAACGACAAAATCGCTCCTCCTTCGCAATGAAACGTTTTTGTCGCGATGCTTGCTAACGCTTGTTTGCGCAATTCCTCGTTTGGAATAGCCTCCGCTCTTTTTTTCCAAATGGCTAATTCGCGATGAACGAGCGGAAAAACGCGACGATATACAGCTCGCATTAAACTAAAAGGATTTGTTGGAACGCTCAATAAGCTCACCTCTTTGCAGTTGCAACGTTAAAAACGTATGGGCATACAAAAATACTTGTTCTCGTTCAAGTTCGTTAAAAATTTCATGATATAGTTTTGGCCATTCTTTATACACTTTTTCACTAACCATCAACTGATCAAACCATGATTTCACTGCACTTTTATCGACAATTTTGTCATCCCCCGCCTGCATGACAAGCATCGGAACATCTGGTAATTGTGCAATTTTTTCATGAGCGATGCGAATCGCTTTCACTAACTCGCGATACCAACGAACAGACACTTTCGTCACATATAATGAATCGTTTTTATCCATCTCGCGCACTTCTTCATTTCGAGTCGCCATCTCTACCGTTAGCCCCGATGGAAACCGTTTTTTTGGATGAATGACGTTTAAAATGCGTGAGGCGATCTCAAGCGCTTTCGACGGATAATGAACGAGCCCTAAACATGGGGACGATAAAATGACACCGCGGACAGGCAGTCGCTTTTCTTGCAATGTGCGAATGACGACAAGCCCTCCCATGCTGTGGCCGAGTAAAAAAATGGGCTGTTCGTACACGCTCGCTTCATGCACCCAGCTTGCCACCGCCTCTATATATTCGTCAAATGAATCAATATGTCCTCGTCGGCTACGCGATGTCGTCCCTTGCCCTGGTAAATCCCCTGCAACAACATGAAAACCGTGCATACGAAACATTTCAATGAGCCATTTATACCGACCATGATGTTCAGCAGCACCGTGAACGATGACAATGGTACCTTTTGCGTTTTCTCCTTCCCATTTCCACATATACACCCCTCCTTGTTATTTACGAATAAACGAAAAATTTGTACACTAAATATAACAAAATGAAACGAAAGGGACGAGCCAAATGATTTATCCATATAAAGAACATACGCCAAACATTGCACCTTCCGCTTTCATCGCCGATTACGTCACTATTACAGGTGATGTAACCATTGGAGAGGAAACGAGCGTTTGGTTTAACACCGTCATTCGCGGAGATGTCGCCCCAACGATCATCGGCAACCGTGTAAACATTCAAGACAACTCCGTCCTTCACCAAAGTCCAAACAACCCACTCATCATTGAAGATGATGTCACCGTTGGCCATCAAGTCATTTTGCATAGTGCCATTATAAGAAAAGGCGCTCTCATCGGTATGGGCTCTATCGTTTTAGACGGTGCTGAAATTGGTGAAGGAGCTTTTATCGGTGCTGGCAGTCTTGTGCCTCAAGGGAAAAAAATCCCTCCTCGCACACTTGCATTCGGACGTCCGGCAAAAGTAATCCGAGAATTAACCGAAGAAGATGAGCGTGAAATGGCACGAATTCGCCGCGAATATGTTGAAAAAGGTCAATATTATAAATCGCTTCAATTAAACAAACCACGCGATAAATAAGCGTGGTATTTTTACATTGCTTTATTATTGACTTAACATATATATTTTATCATAAGTTCAGGGGGATTTGCTTATGTTGCGAAAATGGTACGATTGGGAATGCAAGTTGTTTTACAGCATTAATCGTTATTTTGATCGCAAGTGGCTTAACGCATATTTTCGTTCCATTACACACGCTGGCGGAGCGACATGTTCAATTACGGCTGTCATGCTAGCTGTTTGGCTGTTGCGTGACGAATGGCGGGATGCTGCTATCGCCAGTGCCATCGCATTAGCACTTAGCCATATTCCTGTCGCAGTCATGAAAAAAATGTACCCACGCAAACGACCGTATATTTCACTTCATAACACGAAAGTAACAAAAAATCCGTTAACTGATCATTCGTTTCCATCCGGACATACAACCGCAATATTTTCTGTCGTTGTTCCATTTTTACTATACGCCCCGGCATTAACGGTTTTTCTCTTGCCCATCGCGTGTAGTGTCGCGATCTCGCGCATTTATTTAGGGCTTCATTATCCTTCTGATGTGCTCGCAGGCGGTATGCTCGGTACGTTGTTTGGCGTCGCTTCATTTTCTGTGATTTTATAAGGGAGGAATCGTCATGAAAGTTGCTTTATTTACTGACACGTTTGCCCCTGAAGTGAATGGCGTCGCCCGAACATTAAAGAGATGGGCCGGCTTCTTAGAATCTCGTGGAATTGACTTCCGCGTTTTCGCTCCGGAAACGCGGAAAGATGATTTTTCAACAAATTTTATTTATCATTTTAAAAGCTTTCGTTTTTTTCTTTATCCTGAATGTCGCTTAGCCATCCCGAACATGATGACGATACGCCAACAACTAGAGCAATTTCAACCAACGCTTATCCATATCGCTACTCCATTTAATATCGGCTTATGTGGCTTGCATTATGCAAAAAAAATGAATATCCCTTTCGTTGCCTCATATCACACTCATTTTGACCAATATTTGCACTACTACAACCTCGATTTTTTATCCCCTTGGTTTTGGCGCTATATGCACTGGTTTCATCGCTCAGCGGAAAAAATTTTTGTCCCTTCCGAAGAAACGCTAAATCACTTGCAACAACGTGGCTTTACAAACTTGCACATTTGGTCGCGCGGTGTTGATTGCTCAACATTTTATCCACGCGAAAATAACGAATCGTTCCGAAAAACATATCACATTACAGAACGCCATATCATTTTATACGTCGGTCGCTTAGCGAAAGAAAAAAATGTCGATCTACTTATTGAACTTGCCAAACAAATGTCGCCTTCTATTCGTTGGGTGATCGTCGGGGATGGGCCGTTAAAAGAGCAGTTAAAACAAAAAGCTTCGAAAAACGTCACGTTTACTGGTTTTTTAAATGGGGAAGCGCTCGCAGAAGCATACGCCGCTGCACATATATTTGCATTTCCATCTCCTACAGAAACGTTTGGGAATGTTGTGTTAGAGTCATTTGCATCGGGCACTCCTGTTGTTTGTGCAAATCGCGGTGGGGTTACAACTATCGTCACTGAACAACAAACAGGATTATTACGCTCTCCTGATGATTTAAACACTTGGAAAGAAGCAATTGAATACTTATTGAAAGATGAACAAAAAAGAAAGCAAATGGGGAAATGTGGTCGAGAATATGCAAAAACAAAAGACTGGAATAACATATTCATCGAACTTCTTTCTCATTATGAACAAGTGGTGCACAAACGTTTCTCTCATTACGCGTAAGAGCGAGCAAGGGGCGATTCACTTTCCTTCTGAGTAAACAGCATGCCAAACCATAATGTCCAACATTTTTAGCTACTATCGCTTTTCCCTGTCCCATGATCATCAAACAACTGCAAAAGAACATACTTGTGAAAAAAGAGAGAGCTACATTCCGTAACTCTCTCTCCTTTCTTACTTCGCCAACTGTAACGCTTGTTGTTTTAACACTTCTGCTTTATCTGTACGTTCCCAAGGAAGATCAATATCTGTGCGACCAAAGTGACCGTAAGCAGCTGTTTGTTTGTAAATCGGGCGACGAAGATCAAGCATTTTAATAATGCCCGCCGGACGAAGGTCAAAGTTGTTGCGCACCACTTCAATTAATACATCTTCAGATACTTTGCCCGTGCCGAACGTATCAATTGAAATCGATACAGGTTTTGCAACACCGATCGCATATGCTAACTGCACTTCACATTTATCTGCAAGACCTGCCGCGACAATGTTTTTCGCTACGTAACGCGCCGCATAGGCTGCTGAGCGGTCTACTTTCGTTGGGTCTTTTCCTGAGAATGCCCCGCCGCCGTGACGTGCATAACCACCGTATGTGTCAACGATAATTTTACGTCCCGTCAACCCTGCGTCACCTTGTGGACCACCGATGACGAAACGTCCTGTTGGGTTGATAAAATATTTTGTGTTTTCATCGATCAATTCTGCCGGAACGACAGGTTGAATGACATGCTCTTTAATGTTGCGTACAATTTGATCTTGTGTAATTTCTGGATGATGTTGTGTAGAAACAACGATCGTATCGATACGTACAGGTTTGCCGTTTTCATCGTACTCGACTGTCACTTGCGTTTTTCCGTCTGGACGTAAGTACGGTAAAATGTCTTCTTTACGCACTTCCGCTAAACGGCGTGCAAGTTTGTGTGCTAGAGAAATTGGTAGCGGCATAAGTTCTTTCGTTTCGTTGCACGCGAAGCCAAACATTAATCCTTGGTCACCTGCACCGATCGCTTCGATTTCTTCATCTGTCATTTGTCCTTCGCGAGCTTCTAACGCTTTGTCAACACCCATTGCGATATCTGGTGACTGTTCATCAATTGACGTCAATACTGCGCACGTATCTGCATCAAAGCCGTATTTTGCACGCGTATAGCCAATTTCACGAATTGTTTCACGAACAATTTTCGGAATATCTACATATGTAGATGTTGTAATTTCTCCACTCACTAAAACAAGTCCTGTTGTTACGCTCGTTTCGCACGCGACACGGGCATTCGGATCATTCGCTAAAATCGCATCTAAAATCGCATCGGAAATTTGGTCACAAATTTTATCCGGATGCCCTTCCGTTACAGATTCAGATGTAAACAGACGACGTTTAGGCATTCAAACATTCCTCCTCAGTATAATGAAAAATGATACGGTACTCATCCCTCTTATTATGGTCTATCGTGAAAAAAACCTTTCCCTTAGAGGAAAGGTTTTTGCATTTGTCTGCGCCTTTCACTCTTATCGTTCAAGGGCGTCCCCTTGCCACAGGTTAGCACCTTTTCACGTATGTGACGGTTGCTGGGCTTCATCGGGCCTGTCTCCCTCCACCAACTCGGGATAAGAGTATCCGTTCATCTCAGCATCATATCACATCTGTATGAAGCGAGTCAACGTTTTTTCTACTGTAATGATCTTGAAAATAAATTCAAGAAAAATACACGAATTAGTATGGACTATTTATCAAAATGTGTTATACTTTTTACATAAAGATAAATCAAACAAAGGTAGGTTTTGTCCGATGAATTCCATTGAATTGACGAACAAATTATCAACACTCTTACAAAGGGATGGGGTTTTTCATAACTTATCTGTACCACGATTAGTAGAAAAAGTATTAACTCGCAAAGAAGGCGTTCTCACTTCATCAGGAGCAGTTTGTGCAACAACTGGGAAATATACAGGTCGTTCTCCAAAAGATAAATATATTGTGGAAGAACCGTCTGTGAAACATAAAATTGATTGGGGAACTGTCAATCAACCAATTTCTGAAGAAGTATTTGATAAACTGTACAATAAAGTGATCGATTATTTAATGACGAAAGAAGAAATATTTGTATTCAACGGCTTTGCAGGCGCGGATCCAGCTTATCGTTTGCCAATTCAAGTTGTCAATGAATTTGCTTGGCATAACTTATTTGCCCATCAATTGTTTATTCGTCCAACAACGGAAGAATTACAAACGCATGAACCACAATTTACGGTCATTTCTGCACCGACATTTAAAGCGGATCCAGCTGTTGACGGCACGCGTTCAGAAACGTTTATTATCATCTCATTTGAACGTCGTACCGTGCTGATTGGTGGAACAGAATATGCAGGGGAAATGAAAAAATCGATTTTCTCGGTCATGAACTTTTTATTGCCAGAACAAGGAATCTTTCCGATGCATTGTTCAGCAAACGTAGGTCAAGAAGGAGATGTGGCGCTCTTTTTCGGTTTATCGGGCACAGGAAAGACAACGCTTTCTGCTGACCCAAACCGTCGCCTAATTGGCGATGACGAACACGGTTGGTCAAATAACGGCGTGTTCAACATTGAGGGCGGATGTTATGCGAAATGCATTAACTTATCACGCGAAAAAGAGCCGCAAATTTTCGATGCGATTCGCTTCGGTTCCGTATTAGAAAACGTCATGATTGATCCAGACACGCGCATACCAAACTATGACGATGCGACGTTAACCGAAAATACGCGCGCAGCATACCCGCTTGAAGCAATGGACAATATCGTCCAACCGAGCGTTGCAGGTCATCCGCATACGATCGTCTTTTTAACGGCCGATGCGTTTGGTGTATTGCCTCCAATTAGCAAATTAACAAAAGAACAAGCAATGTATCATTTCTTAAGCGGCTATACAAGCAAGTTAGCGGGCACAGAGCGCGGAATTACTGCACCTGAAGCAACGTTTTCTACTTGCTTTGGCTCACCGTTTTTACCGCTTCCTGCAACACGCTATGCAGACATGCTCGGACAAAAAATTGACGCTCATGGCGTGCAAGTATTTTTAGTCAACACCGGTTGGACAGGAGGCGGATACGGTGTTGGTGAACGGATGAAACTGTCTTATACGCGCGCAATGGTCAAAGCTGCGTTGGAAGGCGAATTAAACAACGTAGAAACCGTTCAAGACCCAATTTTCGGTCTGCATATTCCGCTTCACGTCCCAGGTGTACCTGATGAAGTATTGCAACCAAAAAGCACATGGGCAGATCAAGAAGCATATGAACAAAAAGCAAAAGAACTTGCGGCGAAGTTCCGTGAAAACTTTAAAAAATTCACAAACGTTGATCCACGCATTGAACAATTCGGGGGACCGATCGCATAAATGAAAAGGCTGCCTGTTTTCGGCAGCTTTTTCATTTTTCATATGTTCGTACAAACCATTTCATTCAATGAAACATATAGTAGTACATAGAAATAAAGAAAAGGAGGCTAAAAATGAATGAACTATTTGCGATTCCTCAATTAAAAGATATACGCCATCTTCTTCCCACTCGCTCTGGCCAATCGTATAAAAAAACAACACTTGAACAAAAAACGCACATTATTATTCATCATAGTTTAACGAAAACAGGCTCGGCATTTGCGTTCGCCAATTATCATGTAAGTAAAGGATGGCCAGGCATCGGATACCATTTTGTCATTGAACAAGACGGAACGATTCATTTTTGCAACGACTTAGAAACGATTAGCTACCATGTCGGCAACCATAACAGTTACTGCATCGGCATTTGTTTAACAGGCGATTTTCGCACACAACAACCGACGGATGAACAAAAACAATCATTGAGAACGTTATATAAAACGCTGGTAAACATCTTGCCGAACTATAAAGATGTGAAAGGACATAATGAGCTAAAAGGATACGAATGGAAACAATGCCCTTGTTTTAACTATGCGCAAGTATTAGCTGAAAACGAAAACGTCGAAATGAAAGAAGAAGTCAAACTGTATACCGTCGAACGAGGAGATACGCTATGGGCCATTAGTCAAAAAACAGGGGTAAGTGTAAAAACGTTATTGCGCCTAAATCCAAACGTGGATCCAAGAGCATTACAGCCCGGGCAACAAATAATCATTGAAAAACTAGTAAAAAAAGAAGAAGTGAAAACCCCATCACAACCATCCAATCAAACACCGAAACAACAAAACATAGTCGAACAACTGATCAGTAAGCTTCCAAATAAAGTATTGCGATATGGCGATCGCGGCGAAGACGTTCGCATCTTACAACAAGCGCTAAATATGATCAATTTTAAATGCGGAGCAGAAGACGGAGTATTTGGCAAAAAAACGTTAGATGCCGTGAAACGAGTGAACCTTATGTTTTCAGGCGGAAATAAAAATGGTGTTTATGACGAAAAGACGAAAAATTATATAATAAGCAAACTTAGAGAAAAAATGAAATAGCTTTCCATAACATATCTCCCCTATAATAAGGTGTAAGGGGGGATATTTTTATGCATATGGCAGATGCACTTATTTCACCTGCAGTAGGAATGGCGATGTGGGGGGCTACGGCGGGTGTAGCAAGCTACTCATTAAAAAAAATAAACATGGAAGCAGATGAAAAAAAACTGCCGCTGATGGGGGTGCTTGGAGCATTTGTATTTGCAGCGCAAATGATTAACTTTACCATTCCTGGTACAGGGTCGAGCGGACATTTAGGTGGCGGATTGTTACTTGCCGCTTTGCTAGGTCCTTATGCAGCGTTTTTAACGTTAGCCGTCGTTTTATTTATTCAGGCACTCTTTTTTGCAGATGGCGGACTGTTAGCATTCGGATGCAACGTGTTCAATCTCGGCTTTTACACATGTTTTATCGCATATCCACTTTACAGACGACTCATTCGCCGAACAAACATCTGGTTTGCTTCCATCATCGCTGCCGTCGTTGGATTGCAACTCGGGGCATTTAGCGTCGTCGTTCAAACGTTGTTATCCAGAAAAGTCGAATTACCATTTACGACGTTCGCTTTATTTATGCAACCGATTCATTTGGCGATTGGTATTGTAGAAGGAATGGCTACAGCGGCTGTCATCTCATTTGTGATGAAAGCAAAGCCAGAACTTTCAACAACAACAAATACACCGACAAATCGTCTCATCGGGACACTCGGTTTGCTTGCGCTTCTCATCGGTGGCATGTTTTCATCCATCGCTTCGTCCAAACCAGATGGATTAGAATGGTCTATTTTTCGCACGGCAGGTACGGAGGAACTACATGCAACAACAGCACTCCACACCGCACTAGAACGTCTCCAACAATCGCTCGCTTTGTTGCCTGATTACAATTTGAAAAATGGGGGCGCTTCGATCGGTTGGTTAGACATCGGCACAAGCGTTTCTGGCATCGTCGGTGTATTTATCGTTGCAATAGCAATGCTCGTACCATACATCATGAAAAAATGGAGAAAAGAAGCGTGATCCATGCACATATGTCAAATATGAAAAAGCGACGACATGATGTTCATCCGTTAAGCATGCTCATTATAACGTTTACATACATTCTTGTCGTTGCTTCGTTTCACACATATGCATTTATTGAACTCGTTCCATTATCGCTTTATCCGATCACAATGATCGTTTTTTATCGTCTTTCTATTCGCCATATTAAACGCGTACTGCTCGCTTCTCTACCATTTATTACAGTTATAGGGGCTTCACAGCTCTTTTTCATTCATGAACACGTATCGTTTTTTCATTGGCGTATAGAAGCAGGATGGCTGTCATTCGCTACTTTGCTTGTAAAAAACACGCTTGCCGTTCTTGCTGCAACAGTATTGTTTTTGACGACATCGGTCGAGCAACTCGCAGGGGCGCTCCTTTCGTTGCGTATTCCTCATTTGCTCGTTATACAATTACTTTTGACACATCGATATATTTTTTTATTTTTAGAGGAAGCAAAACGACTTCGTCAAGCGTATATGTTGCGTGCATCACACCATCGCGCGATCCAATTATCCGTTTGGGGTTCGCTCGTTGGACATTTGTTACTGCGAACATTTGAACGTGCCGAGCGCGTGTATGAAGCGATGACATTGCGCGGGTTTTCTATTCAGCGTATGCATATAAAAATAAAACGATGGACAACAAAAGAGAGAATTTACACGTACGTCACAGTTATATTGTTCATCGTTTATCGTTTGGTGGTCATATGATGATAAACATATCGAATATTTGTTACATATACCCAGATGGTCATGAAGCCATTCGTAATATTTCTTTTTCTGTTCAACAAGGAGAATGCATCGGCATCATTGGAGCAAACGGTGCAGGAAAATCAACGTTATTAAAACTGCTCGTCGGTTTATATATGCCACAAAGCGGACATATCGTCATCGATAATATGCACATGTCGAAACAAACGTTACGACACATTCGTCGCATCGTTGGCTTTACATTTCAACAAGCCGATGATCAATTATTTATGCCAACCGTTTACGATGACGTCGCGTTTGCGCTTCGAAATGACGGGATGAATGAAAATGAAGTAAGCCAACGAGTAACAAACGCTTTAACGCTTGTCGGTGCGATTCATGTCAAAGACCGCCCACCTTATCGTTTATCAGAAGGAGAAAAGCGGCTCGTTACCTTAGCAACTGTGCTTGCGATGGAACCGAAAATATTGCTGATGGACGAGCCGACGGCAGCGTTAGATCCGAGAGCAAGACGAACGCTCATTCATCTCGTTCAATCGTTATCACATACAAAAATCATAACAACGCACGATCTCGACTTTGTGCTTGAATGTTGCGAGCGAACAATTGTACTCGCAAACGGAACGATCGCATATGACGGTCCAACAGAAGCTGTATTAACGAACGAACCGTTTTTACACGAACATCATTTAGAACTTCCCCTTATGTTGCAAGGGAAAAAATAAAGCGCGGCTCATTGGCCACGCTTTATTTTTGCTTCACCATTTTTTGTTTGACTACAACATTTTCTTTCGTTTTGTACGAAAGATCATCTATGTTTAATCCATTTCCGAGCGTTCCGTATACATATCCTTCGCGAGGCTCGATGAGTTCTGTTTGTTCATAATAAAGCCGTGGCGTTTTCCATAGCGCAATTAACGCTTTTGTCATCGGCATTTCATGATACCGTTCCGGCCATAGTTGTTTAATATATTGTTTGACTAGCGGGTAATATTTTGAGCTCATTGCTGGGAATAAATGATGTTCTGTATGGTGTGAAAAGTTAAAATGCAACACATCCACCCACTTTGGAACAATGACCGTTAAGCTATTAGCTAGTGGATCGTTAACTGGAACGAGCGGATTTAAACGATGGTTCGTCGAAATATATCCCATAACGATTGCATTTCCAATGAGCAACGGAATAACGAACGCAAAGAGCCATTTTTCCACTCCGATCATCAGCAATAACCCAATCCATACCGACCATGGCAATACAAACTGCCAAAATACTGCGCGACGACTTCCTTTTTCAAACTCCTTCCAAAAATGAAGAAGCATATGAAGCGAATGAACGGTAAACATCCCTGCTAAAGACAAAAACGAAAAAGCCGCACGAATCGGAAACGGAATGCGATAAATCCAACGGAGGAAACGACTTTGAGCTAAACGTTTTATCGTTGGCCACGCGTCAGGATCGAGCTCCTCATGTTGCGTATGCACATGATGTGTCGCGTTATGCCACTTTCGCCATAGCTTCGGACCTGTGCAAAGCGGTAAAAACGCAATGCCACCTAACAAATCACGAAGCCATGCCCGTTTGACTACCGTCCCATGCAAAATTTCATGCCCTAAAAACCCTAATCCAGCAAAACAAAATCCAATAACAACTGAAAGCAATCCGTTCCATAACCAATGGAGATCAAATAAAGAAATCGTTACAATGCTACTAACTAAAACGAGCATGTAAGCAAGGCCACCAAACAGACGAGACGGAACAGGACGGAACGCTTCCTCAGGCAAATACGGGGCAATGCGAGCCGCGTACCACCCGAATGAATGAAATTGTTTCATGTAACAAAAAACTCCCCTCATACGTAAAAACTTCGCTTCAAAAAGAAATGAATATTCAAACATCTCCCTCTAAAGCTTACTGTCATCGTATCACTTATATTCTTGTCCTGTCAACAACATTTATTACCTGATCATATTATTTATTTATATTATGTAGTATAAATCCCTTGAATACAGTTGTATAACAACGATAAATGTGTTTCAATGAAAGTGAACATACCGAGAAAGTTTGGGGTGAAACAGATGGGCATGCCGTTAGAAATACAAACGATGATCGTCACAAACGGAAAAGAAAAACGAATTGAACACAACTTATTTGTATTACAAAAAGAAGGCTATCGCTTATATCCACTTGACGTGCCGTTAGAAGTAAGACGAACAAAACACGGAGAAGCAACCGGACAAGCTGTCGTTAAAAAACTTGTCCTTGAGAACGGAACAACGATCGTTACATACGAATTAATTGCTTTACATTCGATTAATTAAACCGTCGAGCGATGTGCTCGGCGGTTTTCTTTTTAGGTCATTCACACATTTTTATTAGGCGCATACGATAAAGCAAACGAAACGAAAGAGGGGAAAATAATGCGAAAATGGGTATTTTTGCTTGTTGCTTTTATGTTCTTACTTTCGGCATGCTCATCCCATGATGTAAAAACGTTGCGCGTTGCGGAAGTGACTCGTTCTATTTTTTACGCGCCTCAATACGTCGCAATTGAAAAAGGCTTTTTTGCTGAAGAAGGGCTTCATATTGAACTAAATACGACGTGGGGCGGCGATAAAACGATGACGACGCTTTTATCGAACGGAGCAGATATTGCACTCGTCGGTTCGGAAACGTCTATTTATGTGTATAGTCAAGGAGCCATTGATCCCGTTATCAACTTTGCGCAATTGACACAAACGGACGGCACATTTTTAGTTTCGCGCGAACCGATCGCTAACTTCACGTGGGATCAACTGAAAGGAAGTACATTTTTAGGTCAAAGAAAAGGCGGCATGCCGCAAATGGTCGGAGAGTACGTTTTAAAACAACATGGAATTGATCCACATAAAGACTTAAACCTCATTCAAAACATTGAATTTGCTAATATCGCCAATGCATTTGCGAGCGGAACAGGCGATTTCGTCCAACTATTTGAACCGACTGCTAGCATTTTTGAACAAGAAGGAAAAGGGTATATTGTTGCTTCCTTTGGAACGGAATCCGGCCATCTCCCATACACAACGTTCATGGCAAAACAAAGTTTTATTGAGAAAAATAAAGATGTCATTGAAAAATTTACACGCGCTCTTTATAAAGCCCAACAATGGGTGCAAACACACGAGGCCAAAGAAATCGCAACAGTCATTCAACCGTACTTTGAAAATACAGATATCGCTCTTATTGAAAAAGTCGTCGATCGCTATAAAAAACAAGGCTCCTATGCAACAGACCCTATTTTAGATGAAGAAGAATGGAACCATCTCCAAAACATCATGAAAGAAGCAAATGAGTTGCCATCGTACATTGATCACTCGATTTTAGTGAATACATCGTTTGCCGAAAACGCACAAAAGAGGTGAAACACCATGCCCATTTTAACGATTGATCAAGTGATGCATGCCTACGTGACAAACCAATCGGCTGTCTTGGCGCTTGATCATCTGTCGCTAACTGTCGAGAGGGGAGAATTTCTCTCCTTTCTCGGCCCAAGCGGTTGTGGAAAAACGACGCTTCTTTCCATTATCGCTGGACTAATCGAGCCGACGAAAGGACGTGTGCTTATCGAAGGAAAAGAAGCAAAAACGATGCGTCAAACGATTGGGTATATGCTACAACACGATTATTTGTTTCCGTGGAAAACAATTGAACAAAACGTCACACTCGGATTAAAACTGACAAGAAAATATAGCGAGAAAACGAGAAAACAAACGCTCGCCCTTTTACATCAAATTGGTCTACGCGACGTCGATGACCGCTATCCTTACGAATTGTCAGGAGGGATGCGTCAGCGCGCTGCACTCGTTCGCACCTTGGCAACCGACCCGAAAATTTTATTGTTGGATGAACCGTTTTCAGCACTTGATTACCAAACAAAACTTAAACTAGAGGATCTCGTATGGGAGACGTTAAAGCAATATCGGAAAACAGCGCTTCTCGTCACGCACGACATCGGTGAAGCAATTGCGATGAGCGACCGCATCGTTTTATTTACCGCAAGACCAGGAAAAATTAAACGAATTGTTTCCGTCCCCGATTCATTAAAAGCGTGTACACCGTTCCAAGCTCGCCAACATCCAGATTTTTCACCGATTTTTCAAATGATTTGGAAGGAGTTAGAGAGCATTGAACAAACATGAATGGTTGCAACGTATATACGATCAACATATAGCATATGAAAAACGCGAAAAACGAATCGTTCGTTTTTTCCAAACGATCATTGTCATTGCCTTCTTTAGCCTATGGGAAATCGCAAGCCGTTTTCATTGGATTGATCCTCTTTTATTTAGCTCACCGTCTTCTATTTGGCATTTATTTATCACGAAAGTGCGCGATCACACATTGCTTTCACATACAACTATCACATTAACAGAAACCGTACTTGGTTTTATTGTTGGTACGATCGCGGGCATTTGTTTCGCTGCGCTACTTTGGTGGTTTCCACGCGTATCCAAAATTGTTGATCCATATTTAGTGATTTTAAATGCGATGCCAAAGGTGGCGCTTGGACCGATTCTCATTGTGGCGCTCGGGCCGAATATGACATCGATCGTCGCGATGGGAGCAATCATTTCCATCATTATTACAACGATTGTCGTTTACACATCGTTTAAAGAAGTAGATGCAAACTATATGAAAGTGCTTCAAACATTCGGTGCAACGAAACGACAATGGTTTACAGAAGCCATTTTACCCGCTTCCTTTCCGACAATGATTTCAACGTTAAAGGTGAACGTCGGTCTATCTTGGGTCGGTGTCATTGTCGGGGAATTTCTCGTTTCGAAACAAGGGCTCGGTTATATGATTATTTACGGATTCCAAGTGTTTAACTTTACGCTCGTTTTATTAAGTTTGCTTATGATTGCATTACTTTCAAGCATCATGTATCAACTTGTCAGTTGGTTTGAAAAAAAGCTAATCAAACGTGCATAGCCCCACATGCAAAGAAAAGGCGGTGGGGCTTTAAACCATTCCCCGCCGCTCTAACTGTTGTTTCGTATATGCCCATACGCCATCTTTCATAATAAAACTAAATCGTTCATCTTTCGCTATGTCATCTGGCATATGCTCAATGAGAACAGGACCATTTGTTTCGAAATACGACTCCCTTTGTTCCAAAGACTCAACATGAGCAAAATAAATATTTTTTACAATCGTTTCATTCGGACGTTTGACTTCATACTGCCCGATGTACATGATCTTTTGAACAATTCCTCCTGTTTCTTCCCTTACTTCACGAACCGCTGCTTGTTCCGCCGTCTCTCCCTCTTCTACTTTACCCCCCGGGAATTCCCAGCCTCGTACAGCGTGATTGGTCAATAACCAACGACCGTTGTACCGACAAATAACAAGAACATGTTTCGGATGTCGTGAAAAAGGATGGTCAGAAAAAGAAAGTCGAACGTTGTATCCGTAGTCATCTTGAAATACAATCATCGCCGTCTACCCTCAACTGCATGTTTTCTTCATTGTACCACACAATCAAATGGCAGACAGCTTTTATGACTGGATGACTCCCATCGTTTCAATTTGTTGTCTCGCTTCTTCATCTCCAAGCTCATAAATGAGTTCGTACACTTTTTTTATCGCATGATCGTACCCATCATTCGGACGGTCATAATGATATTGCACATATGGCACATGTGCGCGCCAAAACGATTGCCAATCGGATGAATACATTTCATCAAAATACTCTCGCAATTGAATAATTTCTTCATCTGTCGCTTCAATTCGAAATTCCCACGGCGAAGCAGTTTTTACCTGCGAAATTTCACCGCGTGCCACCGACACATAATACGTTTTTTTCATCGCCCCACCTCTTTTCCATTTGTTACGGTTAGTGTGGGTCGATCCATTTGTTTTCATGCAAAAAAAGCATAGGACAATCCCCTATTACCTTCAAAGTGATGGAACAAGAAAAAGGTGGGGAATCCCACCTTATCCAAGAAACGATTTTAACATCCACACGTGTTTTTCTAAACTTTGATGAATGCCTAAAAGCATATCACCTGTCGTTTCATCATTAATTTCTCCAGCATAATCCATGCCGTCTTTGAGCTCATGAATCATCGTTTCAAAATCACGAACGATTTCTGCCACCATTTCCTCGGCTGTTTCATTTCCTTTTGCTTCATGTACAGACGCTACCGCTAAATACTCTTTCATCGTCGCTAACGGCTTTCCACCTAGCGCCAATAAACGCTCCGCTAATTCATCAATATGTAGTGCAGCTTCATTGTATAGCTCTTCAAATTTTGTATGCAACGTAAAAAATTGTGGACCTTTCACATACCAATGGTAGTTGTGCAGTTTCACATATAATACGTTCCAATTCGCAATTTGTTTGTTTACAATGTCAATTAATTTTTCCTTCATATTCATTCCCTCCTCAAGTATAAACTTTCCCCTTCTTCATTGTAGCAAACAAAAAAAGTTTTGGAAAATAATACGCTTTTACATTAATATAGAATATGGAGGGTTGCATATGTTGCTCACTTTTATCATTTCCATCATCATCGTATTTGTCGTGCTCATCTTAAGCGTTTTAACGATTTCAAAAGCATACAAATACAAACATACTATCGATGAGTTGCCAACTGAAAAAAACAAAGGTTCAGACATGTGACGCCTGAACCTTTGTTTTTTAGCCAAACACTTTTTTCAATTCTTCTTTTGGTTGCGATAGCCAGTAGCGCATGAGTCGCTTTGCTTCTTCTAAATCATGCAACTTCGCTTGGCCACACTCTTTTTCTGTTGCAGCTGGCACTTCTGTGACGGTTAGCGCCTCATTCATTGTTGCCTCTAGCAAGTCAATAATTTCTTCAACGGTTGGCGTGCCGCTAACGACTAAATAATAGCCTGTTTGACATCCCATTGGCGAAATATCAATAATATCAAAATGGTCGTATTTTTCGGCGTGCTTACGAATGTGCACCGCTAGCAAATGCTCGAGCGTATGAATCGCTGCAGGCTGCATTGCTTCTTTGTTAGGCTGACAAAAACGAATATCAAATTTATTCACAACACCGTCGCTGCCAACTTTATGAACGCCGCAATGGCGAACGTACGGTGCTTTGACCGCACAATGATCAAGCTCAAAACTTTCTACTGAAGGCATACCTCTCACCTCTTTTTCAAATGTTACGTTTTTATCATACACAAAAGTCCGACTTTTTTCATCTTTTTTTGTTGGAATGACTTCATTCAACTATGTTACAATAAGCAAAAATAGGGGTAGGTGTATGATATGAAACATATGCTCATTTTACTTATTCGTTTTTACCAACGGTTCATTTCCCCTTTAAAACCGCCGACGTGCCGCTTTTATCCGACTTGTTCACATTACGGATTAGAAGCCATTCGCCGTTTCGGTGCACTGAAAGGTGGCTATTTAACGATTAAACGTATCTTAAAATGCCATCCGCTTCATCCTGGTGGATTTGATCCTGTCCCAGAGAAAGAGCAAAAATAGTTGTTCTTTCTCTTTTTTTTCGATATGATAGACGTTGTAAATCGTAATAATTACGTTTTAAGAAAGGAGAAACATGATATGAAAGTGCCTGTAACCGTATTAAGCGGATATTTAGGTTCTGGAAAAACAACGTTGCTTAATCATATTTTAAACAATCGTGAAGGGTTAAAAATTGCTGTTATCGTCAACGACATGAGCGAGGTGAATATCGACGCTGAGCTCATTAAACAAGGCGGGTTTTCACGTACAGAAGAAAAGCTTGTGCAAATTCAAAACGGCTGTATTTGCTGTACGTTACGAGAAGATTTAATGAAAGAAGTCGAAAAACTTGTTAACGCTGGAGACATTGATTACATCGTCATCGAATCATCCGGTATTAGCGAACCGATTCCTGTCGCTCAAACGTTTACGTACATCGATGAGGAGTTTGGCATTGATTTAACGTCAACATGTCGATTAGATACGATGGTTACCGTCGTCGATGCCAATCGTTTTTGGCATGATTTTGCCTCCGGTGAAACGTTATTAGATCGCAAACAGGCGGTCGACGAAACAGATACGCGTGAAGTTGTCGATTTACTAATTGATCAAATTGAATTTGCAAACGTGCTTATTTTAAATAAAATCGACTGCATTTCTGAAGAAGATGCAGACGAATTAGAAGCGCTCCTTCGTAAATTAAACCCAGAAGCAAAAATCATTCGAACAACATACGGAAAAGTGGCGCTTCGTGACATTTTAAACACTCGTTTATTTGACTTCGAAAAAGCGAGTCAATCAGCTGGATGGATCAAAGAACTAAATGAAGAGCATACACCAGAAACAGAGGAATACGGCATTTCTTCTTTCGTATATCGCCGCCGTCGCCCGTTTCATCCCGAACGGCTTATGCATTGGCTCGAACAATGGCCAGTTGAAATCGTTCGCGCCAAAGGCTTTTTCTGGCTCGCTTCCCGCAACAATATGTGCGGACTTCTTTCACAAGCTGGACCGTCCATTATGATTCAAGGGGCTGGGGAATGGATTGCAACATATCCTCCACATGAACGGGAACAAATTTTGCAAGAAGAACCAGAGTTGCGTGCAAAATGGGACGATACGTACGGCGATCGCATGACAGAGCTCGTATTGATCGGCATTGATATGGATGAACAAACGGTTTCTTCTTCTCTTGATGCATGTTTATTAACAGACGAAGAAATGAAACAAGATTGGTCTACTTTTGTTGATCCGCTTCCACCATTTACAAGTGCATCATAGTTTTCAAATCGTAACGATTACGATATAATAAGCTAGGAGAAAAAGGATGTTTTCATAAACATCCTTCTTTTTCGAGAGGAGGAAAAAAACATGAAATTACGTGCAATGTTAACTATTATACTTGCAAGCACACTCACATTATTTGGTTGCAATCAAAAGGACAATGCAACTCCATCAACTAGCAAAGAAACAGACGATCAACTTATCATTTATACAACGGTGTACCCACTTCAAGACTTTACCGAAAAAATTGGTGGCGAGCACGTTCGTGTCGAAAGTGTATACCCTCCTGGCGTCGATGCACACACATATGAGCCAACAGCAAAAACGATGCAACAAATTGCTGATGCGCACGCTCTCATTTACATCAGTCAAGGAATGGAAGGATTTGTCGATCGTATGAGCAAAACGCTAGAAAATGAGCGTGTGAAGTTCGTACAAGCAACGGAAAACATACAATTGCTTCCATCCAATCACAATCATGAAGACGAACATGCCCATGAAGATGAACATGCCCATGAAGATGAACATGCCCATGAAGATGAACATGCCCATGAAGATGAACATGCCCATGAAGATGAACATGTTCACGGAGATATCGATCCGCACGTCTGGTTAGATCCGATTTATTCCATTCAAATGGCCGAAACGATTAAACAAACGTTAACAGAACTTAAACCTGAAGCGAAAGACGATTTTGAACAAAACTTCACTTCGTTAAAACAGCAGCTTGAACAACTCGATCAACAATTTCAACAATTGATGAAAGAGGCGAAAAGAAAAAATATTCTTGTTGCTCATGCCGCATACGGCTATTGGGAGAAACGATACGGCTTAAAACAAATAAGCGTGACTGGACTATCACCGACAAATGAGCCGTCACAAAAACAGCTTACTTCTATCATTAAAAAAGCAAAAGAGCACGACATACAGTATATCTTTTTTGAACAAAATGTTACATCAAAAATTGCTGAAGTCGTAAAAAATGAAATTGGAGCGGATGTACTCATTCTTCACAACTTAGAGGCGCGCACAAACGATGATATCGCAAACAACAAAGATTACTTTGCGATCATGAATGACAATATATCGGCATTAAAAAAAGCATTACAATAAGCGATCGTTACGGTCGCTTATTTTTTTGCATATTTTTTCCCTTTTCAAATCAAACTAGGAAACGACAATGTATGGAAAGGGATGAACATTTCGGTATGGATCACGTATTAACAGCAAGAACGTTATTTGGCACAACGATGGCGTTTCATATTATTTTTGCGACGCTTGGGGTCGGTATTCCGCTTATGATTTTATTTGCCGAGCTACTATATCAAAAAACGAAAGACAATGACTATGCCCTTATGGCAAATCGTTGGACAAAAGCGCTCGCTATTTTGCTTGGCGTAGCGATTCCGTCTGGTACTATCGCAGGAGTACAACTTTCACTTTTATGGCCAGGCTTTATGGAAGTGGTCGGTAAAGTGATGGCGCTGCCGTTTCAAATCGAGATTTATGCGTTTTTCGTCGAAGCGTTATTTTTATCTATTTACGTATACGCAGCTGACCGCATTTCTCCAACGATGCGCATCATCAGCTTGACGCTTGTTGCCATCGGAGCAGCCGCTTCTGCCATTTTAATTACGAACGTTCACGCTTTTGAAGGAACACCGACAGGCTTTCGTATCGAAAATGGGCAAATTGTTGACGTTAATCCGTGGGAAGCATTTTTTAATCCAAGCTTTGCCGTCACAGCAACACACGTCGTTTTGTCAGCGTATATGACAGGTGCGTTTACGATCGCTTCAATCGCAGCATATCACATGTTGAAAAATAGACACCATGAACGCATCCAACTTTTTTATAAAAAAGCGCTCATGCTCGGTTTAACAGTTGGCGGCGTATTTTCTTTACTAACAGCCATAAACGGGCACGAATCGGCTCAACTTCTTCATGAATATCAACCAGAAAAATTAGCTGCTGCTGAAGGATTGTTTGAAACACAGTCGCACGCCCCGCTCGTCATCGGCGGTTTTACGGACCGTGAAACACAAACAGTCAAATGGGGAATTGAAATTCCATGGTTGCTTAGCTTTTTAGCAGGCAATCGTTTCGATACCGTCGTTGTCGGGTTAAATGATTTTCCAGAAGAATGGTGGCCACCGTTGTTTGTCCATACACTTTTTAATGCAATGGTCGGAATTGGCATGTTTCTTCTCCTTCTTTCGATTGTCGGATTCGTTTGGCATCGCATAAGAAAACAACACATATTTCCGAACTGGTTTATGTGGACAGTTGTTACTGCTGGACCGCTCGCTCTTCTCGGCATTGAATTTGGCTGGATTTTTGCTTGCACAGGGAGACAGCCTTGGGTCATTTATCGCATGATGACAACGGCAGAAGCTGTAACACAATCAACAAATTTAGGAACGCTTTTTCTTCTGTTTACGTCCATTTACGTATTTTTACTCATCGCGGTCGTGCTCGTCTTGCGCTCGTATTTCCGCCGCCATCCGATTGAACAACACTTATCTACGCACATGTAGAAAGGAGCAAGATGATGACAGATGAATTAATTGCCATTTCAATTTTATGGGGATTTATTTTTATTTACGCGGTCATGGCGACAATGGACTTTGGAGCAGGGTTTTGGTCAATGGTATATATCAATCGTCCACAAACGAAAGCAACGAAAATCGCAAACCGATATTTGTCGCCGACATGGGAAGTGACGAACGTCTTTATCGTTGCCATCGTCGTGGCGCTCGTCAGCTTTTTTCCTGGAGCAACGTTTATGCTTGGAACCATTTTACTTATCCCGGGAAGCATTATTTTACTTTTGCTTACTGTACGTAGTGCGTTCCTCGTCTTTTCACACGTTGCTCCTAAATATGAAAAAGTGCTCGTTTACATTTCTGGCATAAGCGGTTTGCTTATTCCAGCGTTTTTAATTAGCGTGTTACCAATTACACACGGGTCTTTTGTTGAAACAATGAATGATGTCAATCGTCTTCGGCTCGATCGCCTATTTACAAGCCCACATGAATATGCGTTTATCGCCTTTGCGATTACAAGTACACTCTTTCTTTCGTCGCTTTTATTAGCAGACTACTCAAACGAAGCAAATGAAATCGAAGCGTATACGATTTATCGCCGCGATGCGCTCATCATCGGTCCGTTCGCTTTGCTCTCCTCTATTCTCATTATGGTCACGATGCGAAATGAAGCGCGTTGGCTATATGACGGAATGATTGCACGTTGGCCGTGGCTTGCCGCTTCTGTCATGTTATTTCTCTTAGCTGGTGGGGCGCTTTTTCTTCCATCATGGAAAAAGAAAAACGGACGTGGAATGCCACGCCTTGCGGTTGTAGCCATCGTCTTGCAATATTTTTGTGCAAGTTACGCATACGGAAAAGCTCATTTACCGTATATGATTTATCCGAATGTGACAATCGAATCCGGATTTACGCATCCGAATACGTTTCGTGCTCTTTTTGTGACGTACATCGTCGGCTTTGCAATTTTATTTCCAGGTTTCATTTATTTTTGGCGGCTGTTTATGAAAGACCGGCGCTATTTAGCAAATGATGAAAAATAATGATTGCAAATGTTGAAATTTTTCGTTATAGTTTTAAACGTAAACCTTTTTATACAACATATTGTGATGAATAAACAAAACAACAACTATATATTGAAACCGGCAAGTGAAGGTGTCCGAACGGACTTAATAGGGAATCTGGTGCGAATCCAGAGCTGTCCCCGCAACTGTGTGCGCAGACGAAATGGAAACAACACCACTGTATATGTCAGCTTTTCAGGCGCATATATGGGAAGGAATCCAAAGTAGGAAGAAGCGCGAGTCAGGAGACCTGCCTTCCTTGTATCGTTTCATATTCTTCGGGGATTGAGAAGATGAAACGATGGTGAAAGCATGCCTTTTTCCATCGTTTCATCCGCTCAACGAGAGCGGATGTTTTTATTTTTTAGGGGAAGGGATGTTATATGGTGTACATAAAACAACAAACAGAAGTAAATGAAGAAACGATCCGCACATTATTGTTTCCTATTTTCAAAGACTTTCCGCACTTAGCGAGCGAGCGATACATCGAACGTACTGTCCGGGCACTTGCCCATACGCAGCGATACAACGATATGATGAATAAACTCATTTTAAATGCGCTTGATGAAATCACAGTAGAACAGCCGGATTGGACGTTTGTTGCAGCTCGTCTTTATTTGCAACAGCTATACGACGAAGCAGCTAAAAATCGTGGCTATGATGTATCCGACACATATCGCTACTTTTATGAATTGCAAACAATGCTTGTTGATCTCGGCATTTACGACTCTTTTTTATTAGAACGATATACGAAAAAAGAACTGCAAGAAGCGAGCACATGGATCGACGCGAAAAAGGACGAGCTATTTACATACATCGGATTAAAAACGCTCGTTGATCGCTATTTAGCGAAAGGGTATAGCGGCGAGATTTACGAACTGCCCCAAGAGCGCTTTTTAACGATTGCTTTAACATTAATGGCATATGAACATCCGACAAAACGAATGGCACTAGCGAAAGAAGCGTATTGGGCGTTATCTAATCAATATATGACCGTCGCTACGCCAACTTACGCAAACGCTGGGAAGTCATATGGTCAATTATCGAGTTGTTTTATTGATACAGTAGACGATAGTTTAATTGGCATTTATGAGTCGAATACGGATGTCGCTCGTCTATCAAAAGGCGGTGGAGGAATTGGCGTATATTTAGGAAAAATTCGTGCGCGCAATTCCGATATTAAAGGATTTAAAGGCGTCTCCTCTGGCGTCATTCCTTGGATGCGCCAATTAAACAATACCGCTGTATCGGTTGACCAACTCGGTACGCGACAAGGAAGCATCGCGGTATATTTAGACGTTTGGCATAAAGACATTTTCTCGTTTTTAGACGCGAAGCTAAACAACGGAGACGAACGAACAAAAGCTCATGATTTATTTTATGGCGTATGCATTCCTGACTTATTTATGGAACAAGTCGAAAAGCGTGGCGATTGGTATTTATTTGACCCACATGAAGTGAAAAAAGTAATGGGATGGAAAGATAAAAATGGAAACCCATTAGGATTGGAAGACTTTTATGATGAAGAACGCGGAGCTGGTTCGTTCCGTGAAAAATATGAGGAGTGTGTGAATCATCGAGCGTTAAGTAAAGAGCGTGTTCCTGCTATCGAAATTATGAAACGAATATTAAAGTCTCAGTTAGAAACGGGCACGCCTTATATGTTCTATCGTGATGAAGCGAATCGCATGAACCCGAATAAACACGCAGGCATGATTTATTCTAGCAATTTATGTACAGAAATTATGCAAAACACGAGCCCAACGATCGTCACAAAAGAATATACAGAAGATGGAGAGATTATCGTTCATAAAAAACCGGGCGACTTTGTCGTTTGCAACTTATCGAGCATCCATTTAGCACGCGCCGTACAAGATGATGTGTTAGAACGGCTAATCCCGATTCAAGTGCGCATGCTCGATAACGTTATCGACTTAAACGAAAAACGAATTGAAGTGTTGCAAGCGGTCATCACAAATAAAAAATATCGCGCCATCGGCTTAGGAGCATTTTCTTGGCATCATTTATTAGCGTTAAAAGGGATCAAATGGAACAGCGAAGAAAGTGTACGACTGGCTGATCGGTTGTTCGAGAAAATTGCTTACCTCACGATCAAAGCGAGCATGGAGCTTGCGAAAGAAAAAGGAGCATATCCGGCATTTGAAGGCTCGGATTGGCACACAGGAAAATACTTTGATCTTCGTGGATATTCCTCCCATGATGAGTTAGACTGGGATGGATTGAAGAAGCAAGTCATGCAATATGGTATGCGTAATGGCTATTTAATGGCGCCTGCGCCAAACGCTTCAACATCCGTTTTAGCAAACGGAACGGCATCATGCGATCCTGTGTTTAACCGTTTATATTTTGAAGAAAAGAAAAATTACAAAATTCCTGTGACCGTCCCTGATTTAAACGCAAAAACGTTTTGGTTTTACGATAACGCCTATGAAGTGGATCAAAAGATGAGCATTCGTCAAAATGCAGCAAGACAAAAACATGTCGATCAATCGTTAAGTTTTAATCTATATGTATATAACACGATCAAAGCGAAAGACTTGCTTGACTTGCATCTCACCGCATGGAAAGAGCGGTTAAAATCGACGTATTACGTTCGTAGTACCGCAGTAACGATTGAAGAATGCGACGTTTGTTCATCGTAGGGGGATAAAAAATGAACGTCCTTATTTGTTACACATCGAAAACAGGGAACACAAAAGAAGTCGCGCTGTTAATAGAAGAAGCTTTTTGCTCATCCGGACATGCAGTGAAAACGATCAATGTTGAACATATGTTTGCGATCGAATCGCTCATTCATGAAGCACAACTTGTTTTATTCGGTTCATATACGTGGGGAAATGGACAACTTCCGGATGAAATGAGAACGATACTTCGTTTTCTTATTAAAGATCGAAACCTTTCTTTGCCTCCTGTTGCGCTGTTTGGTACAGGAGATCAAATGTGGCCATACTATTGCCGCGCTGTCGATGAAATGGCGTACCATTTACGAAAAGTGACGACGGTGCTCGGCACGTTAAAAATTGAACAATCCCCACGCGGCCATCAACAACATTTGCCGGCTGTTTTCGTCCACCAACTACTCAAGGAGGTTGAACGTTTTGTTATTGACGAAAGTAAAATTGCTCGAGCCGTCGCATCCAAATAAAGCAACAAGCATTATTAACGGAAAAGCAAGCGGCATTTTAAACTGGAACGATATTAAATATAGCCATTTTTATGATATATACAAAATGTTGCTCGGCAACTTTTGGACCCCGTTTGAAATTAACATGTCTGATGATATTAAACAATGGCATCATTTAAGTGAGCGGGAACGCGATGCATTTTTACACATTATCGGGTTGCTTTCGATTTTAGACTCTGTGCAACCGAACTTTATCGGAGCGATGAAAGAATACATTACCGATCCGAGCGTCAAAGCGATTTTTTCGATTATCGAACAACAAGAAGTCGTCCATAATCAGTCGTACTCGTATGTGCTTGCGTCTATTGAGAAACTATCCGAGCAAAACCGTGCCTTTGAAATGGCGCGCACGAATCCGCACATTTATAAGCGAAACGAACACGTCATTCGCGTATACGAAGCGTTTCGTGAACGACCAACTGTTGAAACGTTTTGCCGTGCCCTTGTCGCTTCGCTCGTCTTAGAAGGAATTAATTTTTATTCCGGGTTCGCCTTTTTTTACAACTTAGCGCGAAATCAAAAAATGCTGAAAACATCAACGATGATTAGCTATATTAATAAAGACGAACTATGCCATAGCTACTTCATTTCCCAACTCGTACGCGCTGTATTATGGGAAAATCCTCATTTGGACGAAGACGGATCGTTTTCAGCGTGGATATATGATTACATCGATGAAGCGATTCGTTATGAAACAGAATGGTCGCGCTTTGTGTTGCGCGACATTGATGGCATTGATGTAATTGAAATGGAGAAATATATCGAATATCTCGGAAACAAACGGCTGCGCATGCTTGGCTTAGAAGACCGTTACGATGCGGATGAAAACGCTATGCCTTGGATTCGCGTCTTTAGCGATGAAAATGTGAACTTAGGCAAAACTGACTTTTTCGAAGCTCGTCCACGTTCATACACGAAAACAACCGATATTAATGGGTTTGACGAATTGTAAAAAACCGGGTGATTGACCCGGTTTTTTACAACAGGCGTGTACAATATGTGTCACTTGTCAGCGTAACATAAGATAAGCGATTTTTCATCACATGATATATTCGAACCGTTTTCGGTGTTTGGCCGAATTTATTTTCAAATTGTTGTATAGCACGCAATGAAGGAATGCGGTCAACAACAAAAACGTTCATACATGATGGGACAACGCATGTGTCAGACGTACATGATGCAGTAATTAACACATCGTGCTCGTCTAATATGTGAACAAATGACCGATCATTGGCAACAAAGCGAAGCAAGTAATCCGTCATTTTTGCAATCATTTTATAGTATGTCACGGGAGAGTCACAAGAAGCGATCGGAAACGATGATGTTGCCCGTTCAATTCCTTTTAGCAACGTAAGCGATGAACGATGAGGTGGAGATATGCTGTAATGGTAAGCTAATACTTCATTTAAAAACGATTGCCACAATGTCCTCTCCTCCTTAGTTCACTCGTTTTAGCTCCCCCATTTGCTCAATAACAGATTGAATGGAACTCCATGAACGTTTGACAAAGTAAATGGGTTTATGCTGATCTTTTGCTTTTTGTTTAATGACTTTCGCTAAATTATGGTTAATATAATCAGTCATAACAAATACGATATCGACGTGCTCCGGTATTTGTCGTTTCACCATATTCACTTTTCGACCATCTAAATGAATAATTTCCTTAAATCCTGAGCTTTTTAATTTATCTGTAATGTTTCCTAAATGATCCGCACCAACAACTAATAACGATGACATATAACTCCCTCCAACTTTTTGTCTTATATTGCACAATTTCATTCTAATTGAGAATGATTATCTATGTCAACATTTGTTGATAAAAATTCTCGCTATTTTTGCTCATTTTTTCATGTTATGTCTTGTCAACGTTTTGTCTACACTAACATCAGTATAAAGAAAGGAGGGGAGTATGATGGCAAAAGATGTACTTTGTGAAGTGCAAAACTGCCAGTTTTGGTCACAAGGCAATCGATGTAGTGCAGACGCAATCTACGTCGTAAGTCACGCCGGCGCAACGGCAACAAGCTCCACAGAAACAGACTGTAAAACGTTCCAACCGACCGAATAACAGCACGACCTCTTGCGATGAGCAAGAGGTTTTCTCTTTTTTCATGTTAATAATCGTGGATAGACACATTTTTTTAAAATTATCGCCACAGTTTTGCAACATTTCTCTCATCTCTTCTTCACGTATTGAGGTTACTCTTATACATATGAAAAATATTTAGTATATCGGAGGGGGATATATGAGCGACGTACTTTTACTTAGCCGTTTTCAATTTGCCATTACGGTTTTTTATCATTTTTTATTCGTCCCGTTAACAATTGGTCTTATTGTTTTGATTGCATGGATGGAAACACAACATGTGCGAACAAAAAATCCGCTTTATCGACAAATGGCAGACTTTTGGGGGAAACTGTTTGCCATTAACTTTGTCCTCGGTGTTGTAACAGGAATTACAATGGAATTTCAATTCGGGACAAACTGGTCGGAGTATTCGAAATATATGGGGGATATTTTCGGCTCTCCGCTAGCCATTGAAGCGCTCGTTGCTTTCTTTTTAGAGTCAACATTTATGGGCATTTGGCTATTTGGGAAGGATAAAATTTCACCAAAACTTCGTGCCTTCTCCATCTGGATGGTGGCGCTTGGTACAAACATTTCAGCACTTTGGATTATCACAGCAAACGGCTTTATGCAAAATCCGGTCGGATATATTGAAAGAAACGGCCGTATCGAACTACAAAACTTTTGGGAAGTTGTAACGAATCCATATGCATGGCATATGTTCGTTCATACCGTTGTTAGCTGTTATATCGTTGGGGCATTTTTTGTGATGGCGGTTAGTGCTTGGCATTTATTGCGTAAACAACATGTCGAGTTTTTCGAAAAATCGTTTAAATATGCGCTCATTTTAGGATTAATCGCGGCAACAGCTACACCGTTTATTGGTCATAAATCCGCATCATTTGCGACAAAAATGCAACCTGCCAAAGGGGCAGCTCTCGAAGCCGTGTGGGAAACAAAAGAAAGTTTACCATTTCACATTATTCAAATTCCTGACCCAAAAAACGAGCGCAACATCGTTGAATTTTTAACGATTCCAAAGCTCGGAAGCTACTTTTATACGCACTCGTTTGATGGGAAAGTCGTTGGATTTGATCAAATTCCAAAAGATGAACGTCCGAATGTCAACATCGTCTTTTATTCATTTCGTTTAATGGTAGCACTCGGTCTATACTTTGTCGCTCTATTTTGGTACGGATTTTACTTATATCGTAAAAATAAATTAGTTGAATCACGACGTTTCTTAAAACTTGTCATGTATTCTGTATTGCTCCCGTATGTCGCTATCAATGCCGGCTGGGTCGTTGCGGAAGTCGGGCGTCAACCGTGGACGGTATATGGATTAATGCGCACAGCTGAAGCCGTATCACCTATTTCGCTTTCACAAATTGTTTTCTCACTCGTCAGCTTAGTTTTGTTTTATACTATTTTACTTATTGCAGACGTGTACTTAATGTTGAAATATGCGAAAAAAGGACCGTACACATCCACGGCTACGAAAGGTGGGGAAGTTCAACATGTCTCATGAAACAGTTGCGATCATTTGGTTCGGCTTATGGGGACTCATTTGGACGATATACTTTGTGTTAGATGGATATACGCTCGGCACAGGCATGTTGTTTCCGTTTTTAGCTAGAAACCGTCAAGAGCGAAATCAGTTGCAAGAAGCGGTTGGACCGTTTTGGGGCGGAAATGAAGTCTGGTTAATTACAGCTGGAGGGGCAACGTTTGCCGCATTTCCAGCCGTTTATGCAGATTTATTCAGCTTCTTATATACGCCGATGATGCTCATTTTATTCGCGCTCTTTTTCCGCGCAGCCGGATTAGAGTTTATGCATAAAGACGATGCGCCGCTTTGGCAAAAAAGCTGGAAATGGGCATTCACTATTAGTAGTTTTGCTTTAGCGCTTCTGTTTGGTGTTGCTTTTGCTAATTTGTTTTACGGTTTAAAAATTGGTCCATCTGGATATGAAGGAACGTTGTTCAGCTTGCTTCATCCGTACGGTCTTTTAGGCGGCTTATTATTTATTAGCTTATTTGCTATCTCTGGTGCCCTATGGGTCATGCTAAAAACAGTTGGAGATGTAGCAGAACGAGCTTATAAAGTGGCTCGTCCAGCTTCTGTCGTTGCAACGGTCGTATTATCTCTTTTCTTCGTTGCAACAAGCAATCGTACGCCGCTATTCAATAATTTCACGAAAGCACCGATTCTTTGGATCGTACCCGCACTAGCTTTCGTATGTGCATTGCTCATGCTATTGTTCGTCTGGCAAAAACGAATTGGACTTGCGTTTACAAACATTTGCTTAACCATTTTCACGCTTATGGCCACCGGCTTTATCGGCATGTTCCCAAACATGCTCCCTTCGCGCATCGATGATGAATATAGTACAACGCTTTTTGAAGCCGCAGGGAGTGAATTAAACTTAAAAATTATGCTCGGTGTCGCTATCGTCATGGTGCCGATCGTAGTGGGCTATCAGCTTTGGAGTTATAAATTGTTTAAAGAAAAAATTACGAAAGAAACAGCAAAAGGATATCAATAAGAGGAGGCGTCGGCTGCCTCCTCTTATTCATTGATCCAGTTTTTCAACTTATGGCGCATCAGTTTGTTTGCGGCATTGCGCGGTAAATGATCAACGATATAAATTCGCTTCGGCACTTTATATTTCGCTAGTTTATTCATACAAAACTGCTTTAATTGCTCTTCGGTTGCTGTTACATCATGCAATACGACAAACGCACATGGCACTTGCCCCCATCTTTCATCAGCAACTCCGACTACACCTGCTTCTTTTACTGCCTCATGTTGCAAAAGCACCGATTCAATTTCAGCCGGATATACGTTTTCTCCACCAGAAATAATTAAGTCTGAACGTCGGTCAAGCACATATAAAAACCCTTCGTCATCCATATATCCGATATCTCCGGTATATAACCAACCATCTTTTAACACAGCGGCTGTTGCTTGCTCATTGTTCCAATACCCTTTCATGACGCTCGGACCTTTTACAACAATTTCTCCCACTTCATTCGCATTCAGTTGTTTCCCCTCTTTTTCAATACGAATGTTCATATGGAAAAGCGGCTTTCCTGCTGAACCGTGTTTATGGCGAGCGTCTGGGGATAATGTAGCTACTTGCGAAGCGGTTTCTGTCATGCCGTACGTTTGATACACCGGTATATTCCAATCAGCACATGATTGCAACAAAGGAAGTGGCACAGGGCCACCACCAACGAGCATACAACGAAACGATGAAGGATACGGATATTTTAACTCTTGAATCATTTGTTGCACCATTGTGCTTACAGCGGACATCATCGTAATGTTTTGTTGAAAAATGAGCTCATTGATGCGTTTCGCATCAAATGACGACATAATATAAACACCAATCCCATAAATAACGCTCCGCATTAAAATCGATAAGCCGCTAACATGAAAAAATGGAACAGCTGCAAGCCAACAATCATCTTCACGTAATCCGAGATTCAAAGCAGAACCGATTGCACTCCACCAATGATTTCCGTACGTTTGCATAACCCCTTTTGGCTTTCCTGTCGTTCCCGATGTGTACATAATTGTTGCGACATCGTCTAAATTGTACATCGTTTGACATTTTTCATCTCGTTCACGAAGTTTGACAAACTCCCCCCATTCGATCGCTCGTTCATCTCGAAACGGTTCATCACAAATGACAAATCGCGCCCCACTATGTTCTAATTGCCATTTTACTTCTTCCACAGATAGACGTACATTTTGTAATAAAACAATCGCACCAATATAATGAAGGGCGTGAATGACTTCAACCATATGTGCGCTATTTTTCATTAAGATAGCGACAACATCCCCTTTTTTTACACCGAGATAAGCAAATTGTCTTGCTCTTTTTGCCGTCCGTTCGTGAAGTTCAGCAAATGAAATGGTTTCTGTTTCATCATATATCGCTATACGATTCGGCGTTAAATATGCACGTTGAAGCAACCAGTTTGGAATCATCTTAACACCACCTTCAAAAAAACAGCTTGATGTGCATACATCAAGCTGTCTTCATTTTACGGAAAACGCGGGAATTGTTTAAAGTCTGGTTTCCGTTTTTCTTTAAATGCATCGCGTCCTTCTTTCGCTTCGTCTGTTGTGTAATAAAGGAGCGTTGCATCCCCTGCAAGTTGTTGAATGCCTGCAAGTCCATCTGTATCTGCATTAAACGCAGCTTTTAAGAAACGAATAGCTGTCGGACTTTTTTCTAAAATTTCTTCCGCCCATTTCACCGTTTCTTCTTCTAATTGTTCAAGTGGAACAACTTTGTTGACTAATCCCATTTCTAACGCTTCTTGAGCGTTGTATTGACGACATAAATACCAAATTTCGCGAGCTTTTTTATGTCCAACAATACGCGCTAAGTAACCAGCACCATATCCTCCATCAAAGCTGCCAACTTTCGGCCCTGTTTGACCGAAAATCGCGTTGTCTGCTGCGATAGTTAAATCACAAACAACATGTAGCACATGGCCACCGCCGATCGCATAACCTGCAACCATCGCAATAACTGGTTTTGGAATGACACGAATTAAGCGTTGTAAGTCTAATACGTTTAAACGCGGAATTTGGTCGTCACCTACATATCCACCATGCCCACGCACTTTTTGGTCGCCACCTGAGCAAAACGCTTTGCCACCTGCTCCTGTTAAAATAATGACTCCAATATTTGCATCGTCACGAGCATACGCAAACGCATCAATTAACTCCATAACGGTTTTTGGCCGGAACGCATTATGTACTTCTGGACGGTTAATTGTAATTTTTGCAATGCCATTATATGTTTCATACAAAATATCTTCATATTCTCTTTCTTTTACCCATTCAATCGCCATGCAATAAACCTCCTCTTAACACAAATTGTTGAACAAGTGTACAAAATCGTTCACGCTGCTCTAGATGCACAACGTGCCCAGCATTCGGAACGGTGATGAGCGTCCCGTTTGGTAATAATTGTACCATTTCTGACGCAATTCGACAAAACTTTTCATCATCTTCACCACAAATCAACAATGTCGGGAACAGCAATTGAGGCAACGCTTCCCACCAAGAAGGTTGCGCTCCTGTCCCCATGCCACGCAAACTGTTCGCTAATCCAATTGCTGTATGCTGTAATCGTTCTTCTCTTAACCGCTGTTGTACATCTTCGGACAATCGTTTTAAAGAAGAAAATAATGGGATGTTCTCCCACCGATCAACAAACGAAGCGACACCATGTTGTTCAATAAACTGTGCTAATCGTTCATCTTCTTCCCGACGCTTCACGCGCTCTTCTTCCGTCTTTAGCCCCGGAGAGCTACTTTCTAATATTAATGTTTGTACATACTGAGGATAACGAACTGCAAATGTTAATGCAAGCCGACCACCCATCGAATACCCTAACACATGGGCTTTTTTTATTCCTAATTGTTCCAAAAGCATAGCAACATCTTGGGCAACCATGTCGATATGATATCGTTGTACAGAAGAAGGAGCATCCGTTTGTCCATGACCAAGAATGTCAATTGCTATGCATTGCATATGTTGTTCCCACATCGAAACAAGCGGATGCCACGTTTGACAACTACCTGTAAATCCGTGCAACAACAAAATGGGCTGTCCCTTTCCGTGCATTTCTACATAATACGTTTGCCCTCGAACGACAAACTTCATGTTCATTCCCCTTTGTTCAACAAGTTGGACATTTCCTGGGAAACATCTTTCCACAATTTCCGATGAACTCCGACATTATATTCACGAGATGAAGGAACTTCAATTACATTTAATGTCGGGCGTACGAGCGCATCTACCACCGCACGACGAAAATGATCCCACGTCTCTACTTTTTCATAATGTCCATCATACATGTTAACAACATGATGAAACGATAAATGTGTCGGTGTGCCGAATAACCGTTCAAAATGTTTCGGCTCATTCGCCTGCGGCAAAAAGGAGAAAATACCTCCCCCATTGTTGTTTAAAACGATGATCGTCGCATGTAGCTGTTGCAATTTAGCTGCAAGTAAACCATTTAAGTCATGATAAAATGACAAGTCACCAATGACTAGTACAAGTGGTTGTGCAACACAGCTCGCTCCAAGAGCGCTCGATACAACTCCATCAATACCGTTTGCCCCCCGATTCGCCAATAAACGAATTCGCTTATGCGATGACATAAAAAACGTATCCGCATCGCGAATAGGCATACTATTTCCGACGAAAAGAGTCGCTTCATCTGGTAATAACTGAGCGAGTTCAATGAATATTTTTCCTTCAAACATATTTTCTTCTTCTTTTGCCTGTAACAACATTTGTTTCGCTCGTTCATTAATTTTTTTCCATTGGTTGACCCATTGTGACGAACGAGATGTAGTAGAAGCGCGCTGAGCTAACTCATGACAAAATTGCACCTCGTTCGCTTCAATAAGCACTTGAAGCGATAAAGTCGGGTCGCGCCATTGCCCAGCTTCATCAACAATCATTTGTTTTACTTGTTTATGCCGTTGCAGCCAAAGGTAAAGCGATTTCGATACAGGCATTGCTCCGAAACGAATAACGACATCAGGAATGAATGCATCTGCAAACGTTTCGCATTTCAACATCGCATCGTACGATTCAATAATGAGCTGCTTTCGATGTACACCTGTTCGCAATGAAGAGAGAGGATCAGCTAAAATAGGATATTGCAACGCTTCCGCTAGCTCGACCACCGCATCAGCAAACCCTTCCACGTGGAAATCTCCACATACAATGACCCCTTTTTCGACATGACGTAGTTGTTCATATAATTCATCGATCATTTCTTGTGAAAGGTGTTTATTTCCTCTATACACCGTGCGAGTTACAGACGGTGTGGAAAATAGCGACTCATTGAGCATTGGAACAAGCGGTTCACGTAACGGTACGTTAATATGAACCGGTCCTGCAGGAACAGATGTTGCAACACATACCGCACGAGCAGCTACCATTTCTGCATAACGAAGCATTTGCTCATTTCCTTCTGGAAGTGCCATATCAACAAACCATTTTACATATGACCCGTACATATGCAGTTGATCAATCGCTTGCGGTGCTCCGACATCGCGCAATTCATGAGGCCGATCAGCTGTAATGACAACGAGCGGAACGCGTGCATAATATGCTTCAACGATAGCTGGATAATAATTCGCTACCGCAGTACCTGATGTACAAACAAGGGCAACCGGTTTTCCAGAAGCTTTCGCCATGCCTAACGCAAAAAAAGCAGCAGAACGTTCATCAATATGAACATGAATATTTAACTGAGGATGTTCAGCCATCACCATCGCAAGAGGAGTGGAACGAGATCCTGGGCTAATCACCACTTGCTGTATCCCCGTATGAACGAATTGCTCAACAAAAGCGGCAACATATGCGGTCATTTCATTCATCGTCGTCCCCCCTCTAACGCTAGTAACATCGGCTTAAACTTTACATTCGTTTCCTCATATTCGCTAAGCGGATCAGAATGAGCAACAATTCCACACCCGGCAAACAAATGCGCCTCATTGTCTTCAAGCAATGCGGAACGAATGGCTACAGCAAATTCTCCGTTTCCGTTCGCATCAACCCAACCAATCGGAGCAGCATACCATCCACGATCAAGGGGCTCAATCTCCCGAATCGTTTGTACCGCCTTTTGTTTCGGGAATCCCCCAAGCGCTGGCGTTGGATGGAGCCGTTCAACGAGCGAAAAAATCGAAACTCCTTCCTTTATTCTCGCCTGAACAGGTGTGTACAAATGTTGAATATGTCGCATTTTTAAAAGAGTCGGCTCACTTGGAACAATCACTTCTGTGCATATTTCATGCATCGCTTGTTCAATCATGTCGACAACGAACGCATGCTCACGACGATTTTTATCGTCTTTTAGCAGCCATTTTCCAAGCTCCTCATCCTCTTTCATCGTATGTCCACGACGAATGGAACCAGCTAGACAAGCTGTTTCACACATGTACCCGTTCTTTTTCACAAGTTGTTCGGGAGAAGCACCGATAAAACAAGATGAGCCGTTTTCAAATGCAAAAATGTAGCTCATTGGTTGTTGTTCACGCAAAGAGCGCAACACATGAGAGCGATCAATCCGATGAGAAAAAGAAAGAAATAACTCGCGCGCTAAAACGACTTTTTCAATTTCTCCGTCTTGAATGAGATCGGTTGCATGACGAACAGCATGAAACCAACGATCACGAGCGACTTCTTCTTTTTCGACAACTTCCACATCGTAGCTATCGATTTCATCATGTATGATAAATAACGAATCGATCATTTTCTCAAGTTCCGCAAACGATTCATGAACAACATTAACTGTGAGCCACGTTTCCTCACCGCGCTTTGTTAACAAAAATTTCGGGAGCACAAACTGGGCGGAAGGAAAATGGCTCCAATGCTCAGCAGAACGTTTCATCGGATCAAAAGCGAACCCCCCGAACATCAATGGCCCTTTCCCTTCAATGAAAGCGCCTTCTACAATTTGTTGCCAAGCTTTCTCCACTTCCCGAAAACGCTTTTTCGTCTTTTCTTCACTTTTTATCACTTGTGCATGTCCAAGTCCAACAAGCGTGTGCTCGTGAAAGCAGTCTGACCAATAAAAGCGCTGGCCATGAAATAACGTTTCACCAGCGGCAAAAAAGGAAAGAGGATCGATTTGCCCCACTCTTACAGTGACACTAACCATATGCTTTTTCTTCTTTAACGCATCACGCAATTGGTCAATAACTTTGTTTTGATATAAAGTAACCACCTTGTATCACGCCTATACTTAATCTTTTTTTCCCTTTTCCATTATAATATTGTTCGTTAGAGATAGGAAACAATTTATATTGTCAAGACATTGACACATTTTCCCCACTTCCCTACACTTATTGTGAACGACATTTTAATCAAAGGAGAAGAATGGTATGCCAACACCAGTACGTTCAAATGCTCAAACTGTTCACTATAAACGAGACTGGCGCGTTTGGTGGCGCTTATTGCGGCCACACACGCTGACTGCAGCGTTTGTTCCTGTTTCTATCGGTACTGTGCTTGCAGTAGACGAAGCACCAATTCACTTTCCTTTATTTTTTGCCATGCTCGTAGCTTCGTTATTTATCCAAGCAGCAACAAATATGTTCAATGAATATTACGACTATAAACGCGGTCTCGATACACCTGAATCTGTCGGAATTGGTGGTGCGATCGTTCGTGATGGGATCTCCCCAAAAACTGTTTTATTGCTTGCTTGGTCTTTTTTTGCAGTCGCTATGCTACTTGGTGTTTATATTTGCGTCAATAGCAGTTGGTGGGTAGCCGTCATCGGCACGATTTGCATGGCAGCAGGATATTTTTACACGGGTGGTCCTATTCCGATCGCTTATACTCCATTCGGTGAATTAGCGGCAGGTTTTTTCATGGGACTTACCATTATTTTAATTTCATTCTTTATTCAAACAGGCACAATGACAACAACACCTGTTCTTGTCTCTGTTCCAATTTCCATTTTAGTCGGAGCCATTTTATTAGCGAATAACATTCGTGACTTAGACGGGGATAAAAAAAGCGGTCGAAAAACGTTAGCGATTTTACTTGGAAGAAAGCGTGCCATTTGGCTATTAGGTGGCATGTTTGTGACATCATTTTTATGGATTGTATTGCTCGTTTTTACAGAAACGATTTCGCCTTGGACATTGCTCGTATTGTTTAGCGTTCCGAAAGCGTGGCAAGCAACAAAAGGATTTATTGGAAAGACAAAACCAATAGACATGATGCCAGCAATGAAAGCGACAGCCCAGACAAATACACAATTTGGATTTTTACTTGTCGTTGGTCTGTTTATTCATTATTGGCTACAATAATTGTCCAGAAAAAACCATAGCCTTTGCGCTATGGTTTTTTCTTTTTCGTCCATACTATGTGTAGTCTAATTCGAGGAGGGATGATATGCAAACTTTACGTGAACGGTTATTACAACAAAAGCGGCAAATTGTACAACGGCTAAAACAAAACGATCATTTCGGTCTCATACGAGCATCTGCTCATGACTCAGTTGGGGAACTATCGAATTATGACAATCATCCTGCTGATAGTGGAACAGAACTATATGAGCGAGAAAAAGATATCGCCTTAAACGAACATACGAAACGAGAACTTCACGATATTGAACGGGCGCTTCAAGCGATGGAAGATGGGACATACGGAATTTGTGAAGTATGCGGAAAGCCGATCCCATTCGAACGTCTTGAAGCTATTCCAACAACAACATTTTGTAAAGAACATAGCCCTGACCAAGTTGTTTCGCAACAACGCCCGATCGAAGAAAGCGTCTTGTCTCCTCCATTTGGTGAATTTGTCGTTCATAAAGAAGCAGAAACATTTGATGCCGAAGATAGTTGGCAAAAAGTTGCGCGTTTCGGTACATCAGAAACACCTTCAGATGTTCAAGAAGACACCGTACATTATGATCGAATGTATATCGACGCCGGAGAACAAATCGGCTATGTCGAGCCGTTTGAAACATTTGCGGCGACAGACCTTTACGGAACAGGTATTACGATTTATCCAAACATTGTACATGAACAATATGAACAAGTGCTTGACGACGAGCAGCTTATGTCTCCGCTCGGCGACCTCCCTGCATACGAAAAAGATCCTTATACTTCTTAAAAAAGTCCTGTGAGCATCTCTGCTTACAGGACTTTTTTATTAACGAATATGCCAAATATCATGAGCGTACTCTTCAATCGTTCGGTCGCTTGAAAAATATCCTGAACAGGCAATGTTCACAACGCTCATTTCCAACCATTTTCTTCGATCTTCATACGTTGCGCCCACTCGTTGTTGCGCATCAGCATACGATGCGAAATCGCGTAAAACAAAGTATTGATCATTATGAACGAGCAATGAATCATAAATCGGTTCAAAATGATCGTACGCATCAGGAAAAAAGCCATTGACTAGTTGATTAACGACTTGATGAATGCGTTGATCGTGATGATAATATTCGTACGAATGGTATCCGCCATTCGCGTAATAGTGCAACACTTCTTCTGCCTTTAGCCCAAAAATAAACATATTTTCATGACCAACCCGCTCTAAAATTTCAATATTTGCTCCATCTAGCGTTCCGATCGTCACAGCTCCGTTCATCATAAATTTCATATTCCCAGTTCCAGATGCCTCTTTACTAGCAGTCGAAATTTGTTCACTTACATCAGCAGCTGGGAAAATTTTTTCCGCCAACGAAACACGGTAATTTTCTAGGAAAATGACTTTTAATCGGCCATTAATTTGCTCATCGCTATTTACTTTTTGTGCAACGGAATTAATTAACTTAATGATCCGTTTCGCATAATGATATCCCGGTGATGCCTTTGCACCAAAAATAAACGTGCGTGGATGCATGTCAAAATGCTCATCTTCTTTTAATCGGTTATATAAATGCATAATGTGTAGCACATTTAACAACTGTCTTTTATACGCATGCAGCCGCTTTACTTGTACATCAAAAATGGATGAGTCATCCACAGCAACACCTGTTTTTTCATAAATATACGTCGCCAACTGTTGTTTATGGTAATGTTTCACTTTTGCTAATTCGTCTTGAAATGAATGATCATTTGCATACTTTTTTAGTTGAATCAACTGTTCGGGTTGCTTTACCCATTCCGCTCCGATTGCTTCTGTAATAAGAGAAGAAAGCTGTGGATTGGCTTTTAACAACCAACGGCGATGTGTAATGCCGTTCGTTTTATTATTAAACTTTTCAGGAAAGTATTCGTAAAACAGTTTCATTTCACGATGCTTTAAAATTTCAGAATGTATTTTCGCCACACCGTTCACACTATAGCTCCCTACAATCGCTAAATGAGCCATTTTCACGAGCCCGTGAGCAATAATGGCCATCTCCTCGATTCTTTTCCAATCACCAGGATATCGATTCCATAAATCGCGACAAAAGCGTTCATTAATTTCTTGCACAATCATATAAATTCGTGGCAATAGCGGTTGAAAAATATAAATTGGCCATTTTTCCAACGCTTCCGACAATGTGGTATGGTTTGTATAAGAAATCGTGTTTGTCGTAATATGCCACGCTTCGTCCCATCCCATTCCTTCCTCATCTAACAAAATACGCATAAGCTCTGGAATGGCTAACACAGGGTGGGTATCATTCACGTGAATAGCCACATGGCGGTGAAAATGTTGCAAATGCCCGTACCGTTGCCGATAATCGCGTACGATGCTCCCAATGCTTGCAGCAACGAGAAAATACTGTTGCTTTAGTCTTAAAATTTTTCCTTCGTCATGTGTATCGTCTGGGTATAAAAATTCAGAAATCGCTTCCGTTTCTCGCTTATACTGCATGACATGTTTATGAAGCGGAAATTTCGCAGGCTCGGCACTCCATAATCGTAACGTATTTACAGTCGTCGTATCATATCCAATGACAGGCATATCATAAGGAACAGCCATTACCTTTTCGACATCATAATGTCGAAACGTTAATCGACCATCTTGTTCGTAGCATTCTACTTTCCCCCAGAAATTCACTTCTACCGCTAAATCTTCTTTTTTTACTTCCCAAACATTTCCATGACGTAACCATTGTTCCGGGAGTTCCACTTGATAACCATTCACTATTTTTTGATCAAACAAACCGTGTTTATAACGGATGCCTTGTCCATGTCCAGGAAGGTCAAGAGAAGCGAGAGAGTCTAAAAAACAAGCAGCGAGACGCCCAAGCCCCCCATTCCCTAGACCTGCATCAATTTCCACTTCTTCAATATGAGCTAACTCAATGCCTAGCTCTTTCAATCCTTCTTCCACGACATCACGTATGCCAAGATTCATTAAATTGTTCCCTAGCAAACGTCCTAATAAAAATTCAATCGACAAATAATATACTTGCTTTTTATGTTGGGCACGATATCGTTCATTCGTCTGAATCCAATGTTTACTAATATACTCGCGAATCATATGGCCTAACGTATTGTACTGATCGAGAACAGTCGATTCCCAAAAACGTTTTCCGTACATCATTTCTAGTCGCTTCAAAAACGTTTGTTTAAACTCTTCCTTATTCGTGAACATAGATGCCACTCCCAGTCATTAGTTCGTCGTATAGTTGGTTATATTTAAATGCTGACTTTGCCCAACTGTAATCCCGACTCATTGCCTGCTTCATTATCATTTCCCATACTTCTTTTTGTTCATAAAATGAACGGGCACGTTGAATCGTATATAACATGTCGTGTGCATTAAAGTTTTTAAACGTAAATCCGGTTCCTTCTTTTGTAAATTCGTTAAACGACTGCACTGTATCGTTTAATCCACCCGTTTCTCGCACGATCGGTACAGCTCCATAGCGCATCGCAATCATTTGGCCAAGACCACACGGTTCAAATTTAGACGGCATTAAAAACATATCTGCTCCAGCATAAATTTGATGTGCAAGCTGTTCTGAAAATCCAATATATACACGCACACGTTCTGGATATGTCAGCGCCATCTCATGAAAGAAATGTTCAAACTCCCATTCTCCTGTTCCAAGGATGATCATTTGCACATTTTCAGCAATCATTTCGTGAAATACGCATTTTACTAAATCTAATCCTTTTTGTTTCGTTAACCGTGAAACGATGGCAATGACTGGGACATCTTCTTCTGACGGCAATGAAAAATGTTGTTGTAACGCCCGCTTATTAATACTTTTTCGTGCAATTGTCGTCACATCGTATGGCACTGCAATATACGGATCTTTTTTCGGATTATATATGTCATCATCAATTCCATTTAAAATTCCAACTAAGTGCGAACTTCTCGCACGCAATAATCCGTCAAGCCGTTCACCATAATATGGAGTTTGAATTTCTTCTTTATACGTTGGGCTAACTGTCGTAATCATATGTGCGGAGACGAGAGCCCCTTTCATGAAACTAACATGCCCGTAAAACTCTAAATGTTCAATCGAAAAATAACGGTCGCTTAAATTTAGCAAATCCCCTAAAATCTCGCGCGGAAAAATGCCTTGAAACTGCAAATTATGGATGGTAAATACCGTTTTCATTTGCGCGTAAAATGAATTTTTCGCATATTCTTCACGCAACAAAAATGGAATCATCCCTGTGTGCCAATCATGACAATGAATGACATTTGGTTGAAAGCCGATGACAGGGAGAGAATCGAGAACGGCTCGACAAAAATATGAAAAACGCTCACCGTCATCGTAATGCCCGTATAACGAATCTCGCTTAAAGTAATATTCGTTGTCAACGAAATAGTATGTCATTCCTTCGTATTCTAATTGTTCAATTCCACAATATTGTCTTCTCCAACCAACACGAACGACAAGTTCAGCAATTTTATTCATTTTTTGGAGCATATGTTGCGGAATGACTCCATACTTAGGAAGCATCACACGCACATCCGTCCCAAGCTTTTTCAACTCTTTCGGCAATGCGCCAGCAACATCAGCTAAACCACCTGTTTTCACAAACGGTACACACTCTGATACGACAAATAATACTTTCACGATTTCATCAGCGCTCCTTGTATTGTCCCTTTTCGAATGACGATTGGCTGATTCGGTGTTCCAATTAATTTCACTCCATCACCAATGCGAGCATCTTTATCAACGATCACATATTCAAGATGACAATTATCTCCAATTTGACTTTTTTGCATAATAATACTGTTGCGGACAACAGTTCCTTTTCCTATTTTCACTGCTCTAGAAATAATACTATTTTCAATTTCTCCTTCAATGATGCATCCGTTCGCAATCATCGCATTACGCACACAAGCATATGATGTATATTTCGTCGGTGGCTCATCTTTTACTTTCGTATAAATCGGTCTTCCTTTTAAAAACAACTGCTTCCACACTTCTGGTTTAAGAAGTTCTAAGCTATGGTGAAAATAACGTTCGACGCTATCAATCACTGCGACATACCCGTTATATTCATAATCACATACGGTTAAACCATTTCCTTCATCATTCACCACATCAACAATACTGCGATATTGATTTCGTTGTTGGTTGGCGATTAAATCAAGCAACAACGATGTTTCTAAAATAAACATATCAAGCGACTTTCCACGATAACATATACGGGTTATATCGCACCCGTTAGTCATATGACGTCGCAACACTTCCTCATAATCAATATTGCACACCGTATAACTGTTGCAAATAAGAGCGTACTTTTGTGTGCTTCGCAAAAAATAGTCAATATGTTGTTGAAAATGTTGAAACGAACCGATATGAGAAATCGGGAGATCAGGCGAAGGGAAGAAGAACAATCCATCACGTTTCCGATTCAAATCCCAATTCTTTCCTGAACCAAGGTGGTCCATTAACGAACGATATTGATACTTTGGGAAAATGGCGACACTTTCAATACCTGAGTTCACCATATTTGATAAAACAAAATCAATTAGCCGATAGCGACCAGCAAACGGAACGGCTGCGATAGAACGCTGAAATGTCAAATCACTCATTTCTGGTGTATATGTCGTCGCATCAATGACCCCAAGCATTAATTTTCCCACGTTTTCTCATCCTCTCTCTCAGAAAAATGTCCCAAAATCTCCTCTGTCACAAGAATGACTTCCCCTTCATATTGATCCGCACAAATAAACGTTCCATCAGGGATTTCGACATTCGGAGGAACAATCGCTTTTTCAATGTATACATTTTTCCCAATCACTGCATTAGGCATAACAACACAATCTTTTACTTTGGCACCTTGTGAAACGTACACCCCTTGAAACAAAACAGAATGCTCCACATTCCCTTCAACGATGCATCCTTCATTCACTAAAGACTCCTTCACTTGTGCGTATGGAGCAATATATTGCGGTGGTTCATTCGGGTTCACAGAATAAATACGCCATGTATGGTCAAATAAATTTAATGCTGGGGTATCTTCTAGTAAATCCATATTTGCTTCCCATAAACTTTTGACCGTCCCAACATCTTTCCAATATCCTTTAAATGGATAGGCAATGAGCCGCTTTTTTTCTTCGATCAGTAAAGGAATAATATCTTTACCAAAGTCATGGCTTGAACGGTCATTTCGATTGTCCATTTCTAAATACTCTTTCAAAATAGACCATTTAAAAATATAAATGCCCATAGACGCTAAATTGTTTTTCGGATGAGCTGGTTTCTCCTCAAACTCTACGATTTCCATCTCTTCATTTGTGTTCATAATTCCAAAACGGCTCGCTTCTTCCCATGGTACTTCAATAACAGAAATTGTAACATCCGCCTTTTTTTCGATATGGTATTGTAGCATATCCGCATAATTCATTTTATAAATATGGTCGCCGGAAAGAATGAGGACATACTCCGGATCATATTGCTTCAAATAGTTTAGATTTTGATAAATGGCATTCGCTGTTCCCTTGTACCATTTCATTTCTGATGATTCAGCATACGGAGGGAGAACGGTTACCCCCCCATTTTTTCGATCTAAATCCCATGCACTTCCAATTCCAATATACGTATTTAACTCTAGCGGCTGATATTGGGTGAGCACCCCAACAGTATCAATGCCAGAATTAGCACAATTGCTTAATGTAAAATCAATAATGCGGTATTTTCCTCCAAACGGAACAGCTGGTTTAGCTAAATTTTTTGTTAGCGAACTTAATCTACTCCCTTGTCCCCCTGCGAGTAGCATAGCGACGCACTTTTTTCGTACCATGGCTTTCCTTCCCTTCTCTTTTTCTTGTTGGTCGTAAAATTGTTATAGCATACGGCGGAATCGTCATTCGAATATGATACGGCTTTCCGTGATACGGCTCTTCGTGTGCCACAAGCGGTTTTTTGTTTATGTGTCCCGCACCACCGTACATCACATCATCGCTATTAAATACTTCTCGATACGATGTAAGCAATGGCACACCAATTTTGTAATCTTCGTAAACGATATTAGTAAAATTGCAAACGACAATTAACGCATCTTCTTCTTTTTTTCCTCGTCGAATAAAAGAAAAAATACTTTGTTCAGCGTTGTTCACATCAATCCATTCGAACCCATTTGGATCATGATCACATTCATATAATGCTCTTTGCTTTTTATAAAAATGAGTGAGAGATTTCACGTAGTCATCCATTTTTCGATGCATATCAAAATCAAACAACACCCAATCGAGTTGTTCTAAATCTTTCCATTCATCAAACTGTCCAAACTCTCCACCCATAAACAACAGTTTTTTTCCGGGATGCGTCATAAAATATCCATAAAGCAGGCGAAGTTGAGCAAATTTATCCCAATAATCACCTGGCATTTTATTTAATAACGATTTTTTTCCATGCACCACTTCGTCATGGGATAAAGGTAAAATAAAATTTTCTGTGTAAGCATACAACAAAGAAAATGTCATTTTATGATGCATATATTTTCGATCATGCATGCTCGTTTCCATATAACTTAATACATCGTTCATCCATCCCATGTTCCATTTGTAGTTAAATCCTAACCCACCATCGTACGTAGGTGCCGTCACTTTTGGCCAATCTGTTGAATCTTCTGCAATCATTAATACATTCGGATCAAAAGCAAATACAACTTCATTTAATTTCTTTAAAAATGAAATGGCATATGGATTTGGATGCAGTACATCGCTATTCGGCCAATAAAGCATATTTGCAACCGCATCAACACGAAAACCGTCAATATGATAATGCTCTAACCAAAACAAAGCATTCGAAATTAAAAAGCTATGCACTTCTGGTTTTCCTAAATCGAAATTTGCTGTTCCCCACACAATATTTTCGCGATCTTGCATATTCATATATTCATACGTCGGCTCACCATCAAACATATATAACCCATGTGCATCTTTACAAAAATGTCCCGGTACCCAATCTAAAATGACTCCAATTCCTTCCTGATGACAACGATCAATGAAATACATTAAATCATGAGGCGTTCCATAACGGCTTGTTGCAGCATAATAACCTGTTCCTTGATATCCCCAGGAACGATCGAGCGGGTGCTCAATAAGCGGCAAAAGTTCAATGTGAGTAAATCCATGTTCGACAACATAAGGAATTAACTCATCTGCCATTTCCTTATATGTATAAAATTTCCCATCGTCTTTCTTTTTCCATGTACCAAGATGAACTTCATAAATAAACATCGGTTGCTCATAAATCGGTTTTCGCTTCTTTTTTCTTTGCCACGCTTGATCATTCCATTTATATCCTTTTAAATCATATACAATAGAGGCCGTATTGGGGCGTTCTTCTGCGTAAAAAGCATATGGATCTGATTTAAGAACGATATGTCCATCTCTTGTCATTATCTCGTATTTATATAAATGTCCTTCTAAGTTTTCAGGGACAACAATCATCCATACCCCTTGCTCGTTTATTTTTGTTAATTTGTGCTTTTCTCCGTTCCAATCATTAAACGTTCCAACAAGACGAACTTCTTTTGCATGTGGGGCCCATACACAAAAACGCGTTCCGATCATTCCGTTTTGTTTTACAAGATGTGCGCCAAACAAGTGATAACTTTGATAAAACGTTCCTTCGTGAAATAAATGCATCTGCAAATCGGTTGGACTCATTGTCAACAAATGTTCATCCATCCTTTCTTCAATGGGTGCGGAAACAATTCCGTACTGAATATATTACACAGAGTCATATAAAATTCCTGTAAGAAAATTAAGATATTTTTCGACAATGTTCAACAAATCACATGTTAAATGAAAATCAATACGAACGTCCATAAATTTGTCGCTTGAGTGACAAATGATAATTATATAAAATAGTTTATAGTAATTATTATTTATTTTTTTTAATATTAATTTTAAATAAAGGGGAATGCATATGTATGATTTTCATCATTTACCGCATATGAAAGTACAAGCAACATCAAAGAAAGCACTTTGGACAACACTGTTATTAACGACTTTTTTCACCATTGTTGAAATTGTAGGGGGTATTTTGTCTAATTCGCTTGCTCTATTGTCAGACTCAGCCCATATGGCCTCTGACGTCATTGCATTAAGCTTGAGTATGGTTGCCATTTATTTAGCTTCTCGCCCACCAAATAAAACATTTACATTTGGCTATTTACGGTTTGAAATTATCGCTTCATTTTTAAATGGGCTCGCGCTTGTCATCATTTCTATTGGAATTTTCATTGAAGGAATTCGTCGTTTTATTCATCCTGAAAGCATTCAATTTTCCCTCATGCTAACCATCGCAACGATCGGATTTGTTGTTAATCTCGTATTAACAATCGTTTTAAGTCGGAGCATGAAAGAGGAAGAAAATTTAAATGTAAAAAGCGCCTTATGGCATTTTATTGGCGACTTACTCAGCTCCATTGGCGTCATCATCTCAGCCACTTTAATTTACTTTACAGGACTATACATGTTCGACCCACTCATTAGCGTCGTCATCGGTACCATTATTTTTATAGGGGGGGAAAAAATTGTTCGGGAATCGTATTTTATTTTAATGGATGCAGTGCCACATGAATTTGACGTGGATCGTATTCGTGCTGATATTCTTTCTATTGAAGGGGTAGAAGATGTACATGAGTTACACATTTGGGCGATTTCAACTGATCATTATTCCTTAACAGCACACGTTCTTATTCACGAACATATTCAACCATTTTGTGTCATTTTAGCTATTAATGAAATGTTAAAAGAAAGATATAACCTTTCCCACGTCACCATTCAAGTTGAACATCCTTCTATTCATCAACACGGGGAATATGGAAAAAAATTTTTGGAGAAGAAAAATAAAACGCATATAAATTTTTAATGAAATGCAAAAAGGACATCTCATATCATGAGATGTCCTTTTTACTAGTGACCCGTACGGGATTCGAACCCGTGTTACCGCCGTGAAAGGGCGGTGTCTTAACCACTTGACCAACGGGCCGTATGTGGCAGTGGCGGAGAAGGCGGGATTTGAACCCGCGCGCCGCAAAATGCGACCTAACGGTTTAGCAAACCGTCCCCTTCAGCCACTTGGGTACTTCTCCAAATGGCTCCGCAGGTAGGATTCGAACCTACGACCGCTCGGTTAACAGCCGAGTGCTCTACCACTGAGCTACTGCGGAATAAACACCATAATGGGCCTAAGTGGACTTGAACCACCGACCTCACGCTTATCAGGCGTGCGCTCTAACCAGCTGAGCTATAGGCCCACGTAAGCGGGTGATGGGAATCGAACCCACGACATCAGCTTGGAAGGCTGAGGTTTTACCACTAAACTACACCCGCATAACATAAAATTTATGGGGCGACTAGTGGGAATCGAACCCACGAATGCCAGAGCCACAATCTGGTGCGTTAACCACTTCGCCATAGCCGCCACAACGATGCCGGCTGCAGGACTTGAACCCGCAACCTACTGATTACAAGTCAGTTGCTCTACCAATTGAGCTAAGCCGGCACAATATGAAGTGCATCAAATTTTTATACCGTTTGTCAGTCGTGTCCCTTCTTAGTTAATAAGAAGAAGGAACTAAAATCAATTTATGGCGGAGGAGGAGGGATTCGAACCCCCGCGCGCCTTTCGACGCCTCTCGGTTTTCAAGACCGACCCCTTCAGCCAGACTTGGGTACTCCTCCGTATAATATGAACATGGTGGACCTTGTAGGACTCGAACCTACGACCGGACGGTTATGAGCCGTCTGCTCTAACCAGCTGAGCTAAAGGTCCTAAGCTAGTAGCGGCGGAGGGAATCGAACCCCCGACCTTACGGGTATGAACCGTACGCTCTAGCCAGCTGAGCTACGCCGCCATTATAAATATATGGTGGAGCCTATCGGGATCGAACCGATGACCTCCTGCGTGCAAAGCAGGCGCTCTCCCAGCTGAGCTAAGGCCCCTTAAAAATGGTCGGGAAGACAGGATTCGAACCTGCGACCCCATGGTCCCAAACCATGTGCTCTACCAAGCTGAGCTACTTCCCGTCCTCATTATGATATAAACATGGCGCGCCCGAGAGGATTCGAACCCCTAACCTTCTGATCCGTAGTCAGATGCTCTATCCAATTGAGCTACGGGCGCATATAAAG